>CAYZUV010000231.1:0-3884 GCA_964481245.1 uncultured Pseudomonadales bacterium | reverse complement strand
AAGCGATTTTTTGTATAGGGCCAAAAGCTTGGCCAGGATTGGTTGAGATTTGGAAATCAATGATCTCCAAGCCCACTGGGTTCAAACCCTCATTGGGCGTCAAGAGGATCTTGATTTTTGCATCTGCCATGCCCAAGGCTTGGAGTTGATGCTCAATGGTTCTTTGAAAGGGTTTAACCGATGCTTGACGTCGCTTTTGAATCTGTTGGGCCTGCGCTTGCCATTGAGTCTCCAGGCTCTGACGCTTTAGCCGGAGATCGCTGAGATCAGCCTCGGTTTGAGACAGTGCAGAGCGTTCTGTTTCAAGTTGCTCCCAGGTCTCGAGCAGCTGCTCGGGAGAGCAATGGTGTTTTCGGGACAAATCGAGGATGCGCTCTAGCCTATTTTCGATTTCTTTGAGCCGCTCCGGCTGACTTTCGATCTGTTCTACATAGCGCTCCAGATCCCTGGCACCCTCCTCAAGTTGGATCACCGCGGATTCAATTGGCGAGAGGTACTGTGCTAGGTTTGGATCCTTCAAGTGATGGAGAACAACCAAGATTCTTCGAAGCTCATCGGTCAGATTTTCGTCCGACGCTGTCAGGCGATGCAACTGATCGGCGAGCTGTGTTCTGGTTTCATCGGCGTGGCTGAGCCTAGTCTGATCTTCGCTGAGGCTTGCATATTCTCCAGCTGTCAGTTGTAGAGCCTCGAGTTCTTCTAACTGATAGTCGAGCAACTGTTTTGCTTTCGCTCTTGCATCGGACGCTTCAGTGATTGACTGGATCTCCCGCTCCGTTGCGCGCCAGGCGTCATAAAGTTCGGCGAGCTCAGCGCGCTCGCAACCAGCGAACCCATCGAAAATCGCGATCTGTTCTGATCGCTGGCTCAACCGATGATGTTCGTGCTGCGCGTGAATTTCGACGAGCGTTTCAGCGAGCGATTTTAGTTCTCCTGCAGTGACGGCCCGGCCATTGATGAAGTTACGTGATCGACCTTCTTTGGTCAGTACTCGGCGTATCAGGAGTGTGGCGCTCGCGTCTTCGTCCAGTTCCCGTTCTTTAAGCCAAGCTTGAGCTGCTCGTGATCTCGACAGGTCGAATTCGGCAATGACTTCGGCTCTATCACTTCCGGGACCGATCATTTGAGAATCGCTTCGCCCACCCAGCACTAGTAAAAGACCATCGATCAAGATCGACTTCCCGACACCCGTCTCACCGGTAATGGCTGTCATTCCCGACTCAAAGTCGAGATGAGCAGCTTCCACAATGGCCAGGTTTTTGAGGCTGAGGCTAAGGAGCATAGCGCTTAATAGTGATGTGAGTGGGTAGTATATCGTGCGACTTTTAAGCGAGCACGAACCGCAATCATCCGCTTTTTTTGATAAGTCGGACAGGCTATATTGATCTGAGTCACGTGCGAAACAACAACCATGGAAGAAAGTTTGCGCTCAGAGCGATCGCGTCTGGTTCTTCAGGCGATTGTCGAGGAGTATGTCAGCCAAGGCCAGCCAGTGGCGTCAAAGAAATTATCTGAACGTGCGGATTTGCCACTGAGTTCGGCCACGATCCGAAATGTGATGGCGGATCTTGAGGAGCAGGGCTACCTTAAGTCACCCCACACGTCGGCCGGTCGGGTGCCGACAGACCAAGGTTATCGCTACTTCGTTAACCATTTGGCCATTTCGGATGCCGTTGAGGATGCTGACTTGACGCAATGGCAGAGGCGGTTGGATCCAAATTCAACGGTCGGCGAATTGGTGCAGAGTGCGTCTGGATTGCTCGCAGAAATTACCCAGTTGGCGGGGCTCGCAACTAAGCCTAAACCCGCGCTCTCGATCTTGAGACATATAGAGTTTCTTCCGCTCGCGGGGCGGCGCGTTCTTGCAATCCTGGTTTTTAATGATCACGAGGTTGAGCATCGAGTGCTTCATGTTCAAGGTGAGCACAGCAGTGAACGATTAAAAGAGTCGTCGAACTACATTAATGCGCATTATGCCGGGTGCTCCTTGGGCACGATCCGAGCTCGAATATTGAAGTCCATGCAGGGCGATCAACGCCAGATCGATGAATTAACTCAAATGACGTTGAAAATGGCTGAGCTCTTTTTTCAGCACGATGAAGAAGATGTGCTGGTTGCAGGCCAGGAGCGGTTGATTGACACCATTCACTCAGATCAGTTGGATGATTTACGAAAACTTTACCGCGCGCTTTCTTTAAAAGAAGAGTTGCTCATACTCTTGGACCGCTGTTTGGATGCTCAAGGCGTCAAACTTTTTATCGGTCCTGAAGCTGGATCTGATCCGTTGGAAGATTGTGCCTTGATCGCCTCCCCATACCACATGAATGGATCGCTCGTCGGTGTGCTTGGTGTCATTGGGCCCACTCGCATGGCTTACAATCGGGTGATTCCGCTCGTGCAAGCGACCGCGCAATCGTTGAGCCTCGCTTTAACTCAGCGATAAGTCGTCAACGAGATATGATCTCACTCAATGAGGGTGAGATTGGCGTTCCCAGGTGCTGTCCCCGCATCCGTCGAATTGATCCCATATCACCTTCTTGAGTGATCAGAAGCTTGGACGCCAACCGCATGTCATTGAGCCGGTCCGTCTTTCGGTTTTTGGCTGCCGGTTGGAATAACCGCCAAGAATGTGGCCTGTCGAGTTTGGGGTACGGAGCGCGTTAAACCTCCGCTCGCTTCAAGTCATCGCTTGGAAGATTGGGCTTGGTTTGCTCGATAAGGCTCGAGCCGTTGCCGTGAGCTTTAGTGCCTGCACGATCACGGTTAGCGAGGTGATGGCCCTCGCGCCGCCGAATCCATCCTGATGGCTCTGATCCTTGTCTCGAGAGAGTCGTGGTATCCCCTTATGATGAGCGGGCTGCTCCTGTCGGTGTCATTCAACTTGTTGAAAATTATGAATTTAGGGACCGCCCAGCTTGCGTTTGAGCTGCTAGGCGCTCTAGTCCAAGCGCCCCTTGAAAAGAGAGAAATCAGCCCCATTGTTCGATGGTTAAGGGAGGTTGCAGCGATATGACCCAACAAACAAATCAAGGTGCCGCGCCAGGTGAAGAGCAGCGCGAGGAGTTAGAGGCCTCAGGTCAATTTCAGGACAGTTCACCCGAGGAATCTGAGGAAGCGCAGACGCCATCGGGAGACGATGCCAGCGAATCAGAGGATAGCCTTGTCGCCGAAGTGGACAAATACAAGGACATCGCCTTACGTGCTGAAGCGGAAATGCAGAACCTTCGCCGGAGGGCAGAGCGTGACGTTCAGAATGCGCACAAATATGGCATCGAACGGCTGTTACAGAATCTTTTGCCAGTGCTGGATAGTCTTGAGAAGGCGGTGGAAGTCAGTGAGGCTGCAGCTTCCGATAATGATGATCCTCAGCTAGAGGGGATTCGATTGTGCAGCAAACTCTTTGTTGATGTCTTAACACGAGAAGGGGTTGAGGCGCTCGATCCGCTCGGTGAGCCGTTCGATCCGAACCTTCATGAAGCCTTGTCGATGATCGAAAACCCAGATCTAGAACCGAATTCGGTGATGACGGTCATTCAAAAAGGCTACCGTTTGAATGAGCGATTGGTGCGACCAGCCAAAGTGATGGTGTCTAAAGCGGTCTCGTGACTTGAAGACAGTTTGACTGGACCTATATAGCGAATTAAGAAACGCCGCGGACTGACGGCTGCAGAGGGAGAAAGAAATGGCAAAAGTGATTGGTATTGACTTAGGAACCACGAATTCATGTGTTGCTGTGCTCGATGGGAGCAACACAAAGATCATTGAGAACTCAGAGGGTGATCGAACCACCCCGTCCGTGGTCGCCTACGCAAATGATGAGATTCTGGTCGGGCAGTCGGCTAAACGGCAGGCCGTTACCAACCCTAAAAATACGTTGTTCGCGA
>CAYZUV010000230.1:0-3887 GCA_964481245.1 uncultured Pseudomonadales bacterium | reverse complement strand
TTAGCCCAGTGGGTGCATTCGACGCATGGACTGGAGATATTTCAATCTTTGTGTCGTCAGTCGCAAGGGGTCCTATTGATGGTGCCCCACATTGGGAATTGGGAGCTGTTTAATGCCTACCATGCGGCTCAGGGGCAGAAGCTCACGGCATTGTTCAGGCCGCCAAGACAAGCGGCAATGGCCGCCATTATTCATCACTTGCGCGTTCAATTTGGCAACGACATGGTCCCCACAACGCCGCGAGGCATTGTCCAGTTGTTCAAGCGTCTGGAGAAAGGAGAGACCGTCGCGGTTTTGCCAGATCAAGTGCCAGACAGTGGTCTCTTTGCCCCTTTCTTTGGACGTCCCGCCTTCACTGACCGTTTGGCGCATCGGTTAGTTCAAAAATCCGGAGCAAAGGTTGTTCTCATGGGGCTATTGAGGCGAGCAGATGGACGCTTCGACTTGCATTTGGTGCCTTTTGACGGTCTCAACAATCCGGATGAGGTCGCAGCGATAGCAGATCTCAATTCGGCGATTGAGGCTTTAATTGCCAAGGCGCCGGCTCAGTATCAGTGGGAGTACAAACGGTTTAAGCGACAGCCAGAAGGGCTAAGCGATCCCTACCTAAAAAGATGATCGCTGCCCAACTAAAAGGCTGTGAAATTTTGGTAATGCTTGACTCGTGCTTTCACCATCCGGTGTCTCTAGGTGTAGAACGGGGTTGAGCGTCGGAAATAGATCGATCAGCTCTCCAGGTGTGAGTCTGAAATCTGAGCGGCTTGGCCCTGGGAGCGCGGCCCTTTCTGTCTCAGAGAGGCCAAAGGGCGTGAGAAAGGTCGAAAACACGAGTATTCCATTGGGTTTTAATGCCGCTGCGATCGAGTGGCACAGCGAGCGATCTAAGAAATGATGGACGTGGATCACGTCAAAGGTGTGATGATCGAATGCAGATGGGTCGATATCGATCCGACGTGTGCGGATCATCAGACCTAAACGACGATGCTCACTCTCTAGCCAAGCCATGGCGACGGACGATGCATCCCATGCATCAACTTCGAGACCTTGCTCTGCGAGGAACAGGCTATCCCCGCCGAGACCTGAGGCCAGATCAAGCGCTCGACCCTGCTTGGGGAGATAAGACTGAGCGAGCACTAAGAAGGGATTGGGTGTTAAGTCTCCGAGAGCCAGGTGCGCATGGGCCAACCGGGCCGTATAAATTTCATCCCACTTTTCGGCGGCAGCCATGCTCATTTTCGCCAAAACATGCCGGTGAATAGCACCAAGACAGTGAAGATCTCCAGTCGGCCAAGCACCATGCCGATACTGAGCGCCACCTTTGCCGTATCTGGAATGTCACCGTAATGCGATGAGACGGCGCCAAGACCCGGCCCGAGGTTATTGATCGCAGAACCCACTGCGGAAAAGGCCGTTTCAAAATCTAAACCAGTTGCCAACAGAGTCATAAGCAAGACAAAAAAGATGAAGGCGTAGATGGCCAAGAACCCCCAGACCGCCTGGATGACGTTCTCGGTCATGATGCGCTGACCGAACTTGACCGGAAATACGGCTTGGGGATGGATTAGGCGATAGATTTCTCTGAGCCCTTGTTTGTAGACCAGTAAAACTCGGATCACTTTGAGTCCACCGCCCGTCGAACCGGCGCAAGCGCCGATGAATGCACCAAACAAAAGAACGTAAGGGGCGACCCCGGGCCAGTCGACAAATGATGTGGTAGCAAAGCCAGTGGTGGTAAACATTGAGACGACCTGGAATAACGACAATCGAAAGGATTCACTGCCACTCAGCCCCTGAGCGGTGAGGACCAGCGTGACCAACACAACAGCCGAGGCCATGAGGATCAAGAGAGCACGCACCTCTTCATCTCGCCAATAGGCTTTGAGCGATCGATCCCGAAACCCAAAATAGTGAAGGGCAAAGTTGAATGCCGATAGCACCATGAAGACCACCGCGACGGACTCAACGGCAGGCGAATCGAAATAACCGAGGCTAGCATCGTGCGTTGAGAAACCGCCAATGGCAACGGTGCTGAAGCTGTGACACAACGCGTCGAAAAAGGTCATCCCCGCAGCCCAGTATCCGACCATGCAGGCCAAGGTCAGGGAGAGGTAGATAGACCAGAGCGCGAGCGCGGTTTGCTTGATTCTCGGAGTCAGCTTACTGTCCTTGACTGGGCCGGGGGCTTCTGTCCTGTAGAGTTGCATGCCACCAACGCCAAGCATGGGCAATATAGCGACTGCTAAAACGATGATGCCCATGCCGCCAAGCCATTGGAGCTGCTGCCGGTAGTACAGGAGTGATTCAGGGAGTGCGTCCAGCCCGGTGATGACGGTGGCCCCGGTGGTCGTTAGTCCAGAGAAAGATTCGAACCACGCATCGACCCAGGTTAGCCCGAGGACAGGGTTTAAAACGAAGGGCAGCGCGCTAAAGGCGCCCAGCGCGAAGTAACAAAGTGCCGTGACAAGGAAGCCGTCTTTTGTTCTGAGTTCATTGGCAAAGCGCCTGAATCCCACCATGAGCACCGCACCAAAAAGGAAGATGGTCAGGCCAGCTTCCAGGAAGGTTAGGAGCAGACCGTCTTGGTAGATCACTGATACCAGGGCAGGCGGAATCAGCGTGGCACTAAAGAAAACCAGGAGCGTACCTAGAATTCGGAGTGTGACGCCAAGACGCATGGGCTAAAAAAAACTAACCGGTGCTTGGAAGAGAGCCTCAACATCCTTGATCCGGGTTTTATCAACCAAAAACAGAACGAAATGGTCGTCAGGCTCAACCACGATATTGTCATGTGCAATCATCACTTCATCTTTGCGGATCAATGCGCCGACATTGGTGCCGGAGGGGAGATTCAACTCACCTAAGCTCTTGCCAATCACCTTAGAGGATTGATGATCTCCATGCGCGATGGCTTCAATCGCTTCGGCTGCACCGCGTCGCAACGAATGGACTCTGACAACATCTCCACGCCGTATATGAGTCAGAATGGCACCCAATGTGGCGAGCTGTGGGGAGATGGCGATGTCGATATCTTGACCCTCAATCAGATCGACATAAGCTGGATTGTTAATCAGGGTGATGACGCGTCTGGCGCCCAAACTTTTGGCAAGCATAGACGACATGATATTGGCTTCATCGTCATTGGTGATGGCGCAAAAAACATCGGTGTCCTCGATGCTTTCTTCAATGAGCAGCTCCCTGTTAGAGGCGTTCCCATTTAGAACGATGGAGCGTTCGAGTGTTTCCGACAAGTTGAAGCAGCGATTACGGTCTTGTTCAATCACCCGGACGCCGTAACGATGCTCCAACTGCCTCGCTAAATTTTCACCAATGTGACCGCCGCCTGCGATGACCACACGTTTGTTCGGTCTTTCGCTTTTGCGAAGCGCGCTCATAAGATGCGGAATATCGGCCGCTGCAGCAATGAGAAACACCTCGTCCCAGGCTTCTAGTACGGTATTGCCCTCGGGAATCATCGGTCGATCACGCCTAAAGATGGCCGCAACGCGTGCGTCGACCCCATCGGCAATTGATCGCAGCGCGCTGACTTCTTGGTTGACGAGCGGGCTGTCAAGCTCGATGCGAAGACCCACCAATTTCACTTGGCCGCCAGCGAAATCCATCACCTGGAGCGCGCCAGGGTTATCGATGAGCCGCTTAATATCGTGTGTGACGATCTCCTCAGGATTGACGATATGGTCAACGGGCATGGCGTCGTCTCTGAAGATACCGCCGCCAGCGAGGTACTCGCGGCTTCGGACTCTGGCGATTTTCGTCGGGGTATGGAACACGCTGTAAGCGACTTGGCATGCCACCATGTTGACTTCATCGGAATTAGTGACCGCGATTAACATATCCGCGTCCTCAGCCCCAGCTTGCCGTAGAACTGA
>CAYZUV010000229.1:0-3906 GCA_964481245.1 uncultured Pseudomonadales bacterium | reverse complement strand
TCAAAGGAGTTGGCCGTATGCACGTGCAGATCACCAAAGTAGGCGTTTCTCTCAGGATTTTTGGGCGGGCGTGCTGCCGGTTCCACTTGCTCGGCTGAGTCGAGGCGCGCTGCCGAAGGATTTTTGGGCGCCTGCTGCCCTGCGTCCGAGCAAGCAACTACCCCAGAGGCCAAGACAAGTGCCATAAAGAGATGCGGTTTCATAATCATGTTCCTTCGTATCGCTACCGAAGTGAGCTCGGAGAGGCTCGCGAGCCCCCTCACAGTCAAGACTCACCATGCAACCTCAACTTGCCCAGTACTTTTGTAACGCCTATTTTTAGCATTGTGCTAAATTAATTGACCAAATGATAAGCTCTAAGTTTCGTAGTGTGCAATCAAAAAGACAGGACCTCACGTGAACAAACGTTTAGCCACTCAGAGCACCGACAATCGTGAACCCTACGTGCGTCGAGGCCGGGCGCAGACTGAGCAACGACTTATCGACGTCGCGCTCGACCTCATTCGAAGCCAGGGCATCCTGGCCGGTCTCAATTTGCGAGAAGTCGCTGCGGGGGCGGGTGTCAATCGAGGCAACATCTATCATTACTTTGGTTCGAGACAGGAACTGTTGCGTGCCGCCATCAATCGACAATTCAAAGCGCTGGTCGAATCGATTCGCGAGCAGGGAAAGACTGCGCGGTTCGTCCATCGCCGAGTCAAAAATTTTCTGAAACATAATCAAGATCAAACCAACGACAGCCAACTGAGGGCCCTGCTCGTTCTCGACGGTGATACGAGTGTCGACCCTATTCCCTTGTATGAGACGGGGCTCAAGCAATTAAAAGACGATGTCGCTCGAGGGGATATCCATTCTCGTCATGATCTCGAAGCCTTGCAGATCGCCTTATCGGCGTTTGGGCGAGGGTACCGAATTTTTCGACTGCCCTACGCCAAGCGGGTGGGTATCCCGCCCAAGGAACTGGACGAGCGGGTGAGCAATATACTGGCCACGTGGTTGACCGCTATGACGGCGCCGCCTGCCGGCAAGCCCGAACCCTAGTCTCTTTTGGTATTTACAAGCGGAAGGCTGAGGTGCGCCTCGACCCTGGGCAACCTGGCAACGACATTTAAGAAAGCGGCCTCATTCGGCTCGATACGCTGAGTATCAATTAACTTCGCCATCAACGATTACGACGAAGTCCATCAACGACGCAATCGCGCTACCAGCGCCACACGCTTATCCCAGGGCGAATCCAATCCCTTTTGCGCCACCTGGGATGATCACGGCGGCATCTTCGAAATTTTTCGTTCTGACTCCGAGATGATCTAGGGCCGGTTTGACGGGAATCGCACAATGAACACGCTGATATGCACTAGAACGCACCTTCGATACGGTAGGCTGCCGCTGCGGAGCCTGAAAATAAGGCTCGTTTTTCAGAGACCGTGGCACCGCCGGCTATCCGCTTAAACGCGTTCCAGCAGATCTGATAACTGCACCAGCGCTTTTGGACTGGAAAATTTGATTCAAACATTGAGCGCTCAGCACCGAACAGTTCGATACAGGGCTCGATCCAGGGTCGCCAGGCGACCGCAACCTCCTCAGAGCTCGGGGGTAAGGTTCGATCACCTGCATAATCCGGCATGCGGATCGGCATTGCGCCTAATTTGATGTAGACATTCGGTCGACGAGCCACCGCCGCCATGCTCCGCTTCCATTCTCTCATGACTTCAGCGACTTGACCTCGATAGGGCCCACCTAGGATCGGCGAACCCACGTGATTCAAAACAAACGTGACACCTGAGTGAGCGTCGACCAATTGTGCGAACTCTTCAAGTTGGGTGTGGTACAGCCAGACATCCAAGGACAAGTCCATATCACCCAATACCGACACCGCTTCGCTGACTGCCGACTCGAGTAGCAACCCATCCCGTTCAGCAACGTTATGAATGCCGTCATGTGCATGCCAACCCGATGAAATCCTCACGCCTCGGAACCGACCGCCGGAAATTTCCAAGTGGCTTTCGAGCAAGGGTCTGACCTGGCCTCCGAGTGTTAGATCCACGTTGCCAAAGAGGACATCACAGGCTCGTGCCGGTCCGAACTCACCACTGGCACTCATCGCCGCTTGGCCACGCACGAACTCTGTCTCGCCAAGCGATCGTTCGCGCTCTTCACCATGAGCGCGGTACATGGAATGGCACTCGGCGTACACCGTGGCCACTATTCGGTGCCCGCTATTCAAATCTTCGGCAAGTTCCGGCAGCAAATAGGTGTAGCCGTTTCTTATCCAGAGGTGGTGGTGAGGGTCAATAACGGGCAGGTCGGGTTCTAGTATGTCTTCAGCCAGAGTCGCGAGCCAAGCATTGTCTGGACCAATCTGACCCGTGTTCGCTGGCATGGTTTTCTCCTAAACTGGTTTGCGGCGATGCGTCACCTTGGCTCGGACGGTCTGCGATCTCATCACCGCGCCCGGTCTGTGGACGTTATCGAATTTCCCTTACGACTTGAAGGTGGGTTATGACATTCAACATCACGCGGCGCGACTTCATCAATGGGGTCGCACTGGGCGCGGCAGGGCTGCATTTATCGCCGTTAGATGCGGCGGCGCAGGGCCTCCTGCCGACCTCCGCGCTCGGAGTGGACTATTACCCCCCTGCGTTAACCGGTATGCGCGGCAGCATCGATGGCACCTACGAAGTCGCCCACGCCCTGGCGCGAGAGGGTCGAGCATTCACGATGCCCAGCTCACAATCAGAACCGACGTATGACTTAATTGTCGTCGGTGGCGGCATTTCAGGGCTTTCAACAGCTAAATTTTTCCGTGATCGACACGGCGCCGATAGCAGAATCTTGATCCTGGACAATCACGACGACTTCGGGGGGCATGCACGGCGCAATGAGTTCAATGTGGGCGGCAAAACGCTCGTCGGCTATGGCGGTAGCCAAGCGATTGATACCCCATCGGGGTACTCCAAGGTTGCCAGTCAGTTGCTTCGCGACCTCGGGATCTTCGTTGAGCGCTTTAATCAGTATTTCGATCAGGACTTTTTTCCAGATCGCAACATGGGCCGTGGCCTCTACTTTGATGAAGCGACCTTTGGTCGCCGAGCGCTTATCGATAATCCCATTATGGATTGGTGGGATCGATCCAGAGAGGAACTCCAGGCGATCGCCGAGGCTTCTCCTTTGCCGGAACCCGACCAAGACCGGTTTTTCATGCTCCTTAAAGGAGGCATCGATTACCTTGCAGGCAGATCAGACGCCGAGCGCGAATCGATTTTGCGAAATACCGCCTATTTGGACTTTCTATCCGACTACGCGGGTCAGCCCGATTCGGTGCTTCGCATCCTGAGAGATTCCTGGCTGCCCATGGAGGGTGCGGGCTGGGAAGCCATCTCAGCCTGGGAAGCCTGCCTGTACTGGTTTCCGGGGACGGACGAGGTCAAAGTCAGACCCGATCCAGGCATCGATGAACCCTACATCTACAAGTTCCCCGACGGAAACGCGAGCGTGGCGCGGGCACTCGTTCGCGATCTCATTCCCAATGCCATACCAGGCAGCACGATGGAGGACCTCGTGACGGCTCGAGCGAATTACAGCCTTCTCGATCAAGAAACTAACGCAGTGAAGATTCGATTGAACAGCACCGCCGTTCGAGCATTGAATACGAGCGATGGTCAGTTTGCAGATGTCGCCTATGTTCGCCAGGGAGAACTCCACCGGGCTCGAGCTCGGCATGTGGTGATGGCCTGTTACAACCAGATCATCCCGCATCTTTGCCCCGAAGTACCCTTGGCGCAACGAGAGGCGATTAACCAGGCAACCAAAATTCCCTTTGTCCTAGGCACCTTCGCGCTCAAAAATTGGGCGGCGTTTAAAGACGCTGGCTACTACACGTTTTATTCACCAGGGGACGTTTACTTT
>CAYZUV010000228.1:0-3938 GCA_964481245.1 uncultured Pseudomonadales bacterium | reverse complement strand
CCTCAGCAGACATGGGTGACATCATCTTCAATTTCTTGATTTCGCTGTCCGTTTTCTTCTTAGCTTCTTGAGACATCCCAGCGTCATCAACCTTGGACTGAAGCTGCTCAACTTCGCTGGGCCCTTCATCTCCGCTGCCCAACTCTTTCTGAATGGCCTTCATCTGCTCATTCAGGTAGTACTCGCGCTGACTTTTCTCCATTTGCTTCTTGACGCGACCTCGGATTTTTTTATCGACGCCAACCATTTCGATCTGACCGGACAACCAAGCTGTCATTTGATCCATTCGGGCGCGAATACTGTCCGTTTCTAGGAGCGTCTGCTTTTCTTCAAGGCTGAGAGAGAGTTGCGCACCAATGGTATCAACGAGTCGACTTGGATCTTGAATGCCGCTGATCGAAGTCAGCACTTCAGCTGGCACCTTCTTTGTCGCCTCCACATACCGCTCAAACGCTTCCATTAACGACCGACACCAGGCCTCAGCTTCGCCTTCACTGATATCGGGCTCTTGGACAGCCGCAACCGTTGCAGTAAAGACGCCATCTTGATCAACCAGCTCCAAAACCTTCGCCCTAGACTCCCCCTCCACGAGGATTTTCACCGTCTTGTCTGGCAATCGGATCAGCTGTAAGACCATCGCCGTTGTGCCGTAACTATAGAGATCATCAACCGCTGGATCGTTATTGTCCGGGTCTCTCTTTGCCAACAGCAACACTCGCTTTTGCGCTTCGTTCTCCTGAGCCAGTTCCAAAGCGCGAATCGACTTAGGCGTGCCAATGAATAGCGGCTGAACGCCATGGGGGTAAACCACCATGTCTCTCAGCGTCACCACGGGGACGTTGCTGATCATTTCAGAATCCTGGTTAGCCATGAAGTTGCTCACTCTTTGGTGTTGGATCTCGGTTAGGTTAGGCCAGCTCACACGCTGACCGCTCAGGCCACCGCAATTTCCGATAGACCCTTTGCATCTAGTATGCCTGAATACGGACTGTCGCGTCGTTCAAGTTGCCGCCATTTTAAACGACTTTATCTGTGCGACTTTCGCGCCCTCTTTATTCGCGCGGATTTTCCAGACCGATATCGACAATCGCTGCGAATTCTTCGGTTACTGGGAGGGAGACGACCCTTTAAGCCATCACGCCGAGGGCCACATGAACCCTGACCACCTTGCTGACCCCTCACTGCGCGGGATCACTATACGGACCACTTGTTTTTTTACGCAACATTTGCTGAAGCAGCCCAGGCGCTCTCATGCACGCTCGAGAGGCACTCACCGTGATCATGATTACGCGCGCACCTCCTGCTACCACAAACTGCCGGATAACCAAGCTTGTGCTATTCACCGCCTAGATCATCCTCTTTAGCAGGACGAGTCGCTTTGATTCAGTCGTTCGATGAATAATCACCTAGCTCGGCAGTCGGACGGGCTGATTAACCGTATCAAAAGACCGTTAAAACGCTGAGCGAAAGAAGGCAGTTCTCATGCGAACGCATGACTAGACGCACGGACTCCAGCCATCCAAGGCCATCATCGTGGGTGGGCGAGCTATAGAGATTCGAGTTCCATCGAAGGCAGAGGACTTTAAGACTCAGCCTAGAGAACTTTTGGGAACGGCAAGGCAAGCGGGGAAGTCAAGCTAGCCTCTCGTCGAATTGGCCACCGGGTTGATGGGCAACCAGCAGGATCCATCGGGTTGAATCGAACAGCGACTTAGAAGCAAAAAGCTCCCGCGGACCACTAATTCTTCTTCGTTGGTGATTCTTGGTCGCTTTAGCGCGCGTGTCGCGCTGGCAATCTTCGCTGGAGCCCACAGTGGCGTCTTGCTCAGCGAAAGTCGCTAAGACTCCTGAGATTTTAATTTCTCTGGCGTCTCGTAAATCATCATGGGCTCGCTCTTACCCGCGATGACATTCTCGTCCACGACCACTTTTACAACGCTTTCTTCCGAGGGGATGTCATACATCACATCCAATAAGACACTTTCGAGGATTGATCGGAGGCCCCTGGCACCGGTTTTCCTTTCCATTGCTTTCTGAGCAACAGCGCGCAATGCATCTTCTCGAAAGTCGATCTCGACACCCTCCATCTCGAAAAGCTTCGCATACTGCTTGGTGTAGGCATTTTTTGGCTCAACCAAAATGCGGACCAAGGCATCTACGTCTAGTTCGTCGAGGGTTGCTAAAACGGGCAGACGCCCTACAAATTCTGGAATCAAACCGTATCGCACCAGATCTTCAGGCTCGACTGTCTTAAGGGTCTCGCCAATATTGGTCTTATCAGCCTCTGAAACCACGCTGGCGCCAAATCCGATACCGCTCTTAGCGGAACGATCAAGGATCACTTTGTCGAGCCCGGCGAACGCACCACCACAGATAAATAAAATATTCGAGGTATCGACCTGCAGGAACTCCTGTTGAGGATGCTTGCGACCGCCTTGGGGCGGAACTGATGCAACCGTGCCCTCGATCAACTTCAGCAATGCCTGTTGAACGCCCTCTCCCGAGACATCGCGCGTAATTGAAGGGTTATCACTTTTCCTGGAGATCTTGTCGATTTCGTCAATATAGACAATACCGACTTGCGCCTTCTCAACATCGTAATCGCATTTTTGAAGCAGCTTTTGAATAATATTTTCCACATCCTCACCGACATACCCCGCTTCGGTGAGCGTCGTCGCATCAGCTATGGTAAAGGGAACATCGAGCAGACGCGCCAGGGTTTCGGCGAGCAGCGTTTTACCTACGCCGGTTGGCCCGACTAACAGAATGTTTGACTTCTGCAATTCGACATCGTCTTTTTTTCCGGAATAGTTCAGCCGCTTGTAATGGTTATACACGGCGACCGATAAGACGCGCTTGGCACGCGTTTGGCCGATCACATACTCGTCGAGGATCGCGCTG
The DNA here is from genome assembly GCA_964481245.1 of uncultured Pseudomonadales bacterium. Lineage (GTDB taxonomy): Bacteria > Pseudomonadota > Gammaproteobacteria > Pseudomonadales > Azotimanducaceae > UBA9926. The sequence goes on along the minus strand of CAYZUV010000228.1, from coordinate 1,037 downwards.
ATCTCTCGAGGCGTTGGCAGTTTCTTAAATTCGGCCTCATCCTGCGTCTCCTGCAGTTCCTCTCGAATGATGTCGTTACACAATTCGACACATTCATCGCAGACGTAGACGGATGGTCCAGCAATCAACTTCCGCACTTCGTGCTGGCTTTTGCCACAGAAGTTGCAGTGCAATAATTTGCCGTCTCCGTTGTTATCCTGATCGTCTGTCATTTTTACCTCGAATTACTGCCTTTGAAGTTCAAGCTTCGGCGCAAACCGCTGTACGGTCTGGCTTTTGGTCTGGCTTTTGGTCGCGTTAGGCACTCCGTATTAGTCTGAGTTTCTCGCTGCTTAGTGCCTGAACCTGTCTCTAAATTTTTGCGCCCTGCGTGTCTGTACAAACTGTATCACAATCTTTATCAATGGCGACGGCGGGAATTAACCCCCAACTGGCCTCCAACTCGAAAACCTAGTCCTTCGCCCCTTTCACTCTGGGCTCCTGAACCTGATCAATCAAGCCATAGGCCAACGCAGCCTCGGCGTTCATAAAATGATCGCGCTCCGTATCCGTCGCCACTTCTTCCACCGTTTTTCCAGTGTGGTCCGCCAGAATGTGATTCAAACGCTCTCGGAGATAGAGTATCTCTCTCGCTTGGATCTCTATATCCGATGCTTGACCCTGCGAGCCGCCGCTGGGTTGATGAATCATCACCCGCGAGTTCGGCAAGCAGAATCGCTTGCCTTTGGTGCCCGCTGCAAGCAGTAAAGCGCCCATGCTGGCGGCCTGGCCAATACACAGAGTCGATACGTCGCAGTTGATAAACTGCATCGTGTCGTAAATCGCCATACCAGCCGTCACCGATCCCCCAGGAGAGTTGATATAAAGCTGCACGTCCTTGTCCGCATTTTCTGACTCTGCGAATAAAAGTTGCGCTACCACGAGGTTGGCGACGTTGTCGTCAATCGGTCCAACGACGAAGATAATTCGCTCTTTTAGTAATCGACTGTAGATGTCGTAAGAGCGCTCGCCTCGAGCCGTCTGCTCGAGGACCATGG
>CAYZUV010000227.1:0-3945 GCA_964481245.1 uncultured Pseudomonadales bacterium | reverse complement strand
AGGCATTACGCTCGAGCAAGCCAAGCTGGTGGTCGACAACATCGCGCCGCTCCACGCGCGCTATTTTGATGCCTGGGAAGATGACTTTGGCGATCTTTATACGATCGATGGGGACGACTACATTGAATCTTTCCTACCCGGGTTTATGGGTAGTTGGGAAGCTGCTGTAAATAATTTCCCGGAATGTTTCGACAACGAATTGGGCGAGGCCATGCCTCGCTATGTTGCGGGCCTGCGGGCGATCATGAAGGCCATGGGCAAAGGCGCAAAGACGCTCGTCCATGGCGACGTGCGAATGGACAATGCCATGTTCGGTCGAGGGCTCGCTCATCAAGAGCCCGTCATCATGATCGACTGGCAAAACATCATGGTCTCGAACCCTTTGCAGGATCTGGCGTGGATGACCACATCGAGTTTCACGCTCGAAACGCGAAGACAAGACGAAGCGGCTTTGCTCAACTATTACCAAAAATCCATGGCAGGTTTGGGGATCGATCTTTCCTTAGATTCGATTACAGAGCATTACAACATCGCGTTACTTTTCGTTTTGAATTTCCACATGATCATCGCCGGAGCCTTCGTACCCTCGAGTGACCGCGCTCGGCAGATGGCGATAGAAGGGTTGGAGCGTGGTGTCAAAGCCGTCACTGATCGCAGATTGGTCAGGCTCATTCCTTGAGCTTCAGTCGGTGGCCTAGACCACGCTTACCTTGCCGACGCAACGCAAGTAGAGCGAAGGTCGTTTTTTTGTTGACCCTCCGAACGAGGGCTCGAAGCAACCCAACCCTGCTGACGTCCCTAAAGTTCTCCATCTTAGTTATTAAGACTACGGGGTAGGTTCTCAACCAATGGGTCGAGGCAGATGCGGCTCGAGCGCGAGCCAGCGTTCAAGGTCTGCCACGACATCGATATCCCAAAGCGGACTCAGCTCTGACAGTGAGACCCCTTGCAGCTTTGCTTGGTGCCGAGTTTGGCTCATCACCACCGGCGTGCCCCAGTCGATCCCAGAGAAAATTTCGGGCACACCGCCCATAATGCCGATCCCGACATAGCCACCGTCCTCAGCAGGCACAAGGGTGCAATCGCCAGGCGCTTGGAGCGAGTCAAAAACACCCAAGAGCGTTTCGCTGCTCCAGACCGGGCAGTCTGCCCCTATCAAGAGGACTCGGTTCGCACGGTTGAGGCCATCGGTCAACGCACTCTGCATTTTCGTACCCAGATTCCCTTCAGTTTGAGGGAACAGGCGCAAAGTCGCGTCGCCCAGGAGCTCTGTAAGCGCGTAGTCATTATCAAGCGGCGGATGCCAGACCTCGATAGCTATACTCCCTCGTGACTGCTCGAGCGACCGTGCAGCCATCAAAGTTCTGGTGAGCAAAATGCGATACCAATGGAGCGCCGCGTTATCCCCAACATCTTCGGCGAGCCGCCTTTTGACTCGCCCTAAAACAGGGGCCCGGGCAAAAATTTGAATCAAGCCATGCTTATCTGACATTTAAGTAATACCGAGCCAAGGTCTGGGTATTGATCCCAGACCAATACGCGAGTCGCAAACCCCACATGCGCAGAACCGTTCGTAGCCAACCGCCCTGGTCCCAGCGGCGCCCATTGGTCAGAAGGCGCGCCCGCACGCGAGCAGGACGCGCCACTCGCCTTAGTATCTTAGACAAGGCCACATCTTCCATTAGTGGGATATCTGGGAAACCGCCCAGCTGGCTAAACAGGTCGGCACGAACAAAAATCCCCTGATCTCCTGTCGCGACGCTCGTCCATCTAGCACGCCAATTCATCATCGCTGCAGTCAATGGCAACAGGGGATGAGCGCCTTCAATCCACACATCAAATCGACCCCATACGGGCGAAGATGCGAGTGCTACCAAAAGCGCATCTACACAATCTTTCGACAGCACCGTATCCGCATGAAGGAAGAGTAAATACTCACCTCGTGCTATCGCGGCGCCTTGATTCATTTGCGTCGCTCTGCCCGGTTTTGATTGACTTAACTGAGTACAGAGGGGCTCGGCGATTCGAACGGAGTCATCAGTGCTGCCTCCATCAATCACAATCAGCTCGGCGCCGTCGTCCCGTACAAACTGGAGCGCTCGGAGACGTGCCTCCAAGATCATGGCTTCGTTCAAAACGGGAATAATGATTGAGAGCAGCGGTCTCATTTTGGTTTTGTCTCAATAGACGCTGCATTGAGCGACCAGTCATAGGTTGACCACGTAATTTCCAGCTCGCCCTTGCCGAGCGCTTCGGCCTCGACAGCAGACAGACCCAATGGCTTGGCAAATCGTGCGAGGTAGGCATGGGGCCCTGCTTGGCCTTCTAAGGAAAAATCTTCCTCGTACCACTCAAAGAGCGGCGAGAGCCTGAGTTGCATCGTTTGTCTAACAAAACCGTTCTTGGTTCGATCGCTCAAAAACCGTGCGGCTTGTTCATCCAACGCAGCCTCCAGTGTTGCGCCCACATACGCCGACCTTCGAAGCGGCGGGCAACCGACTGAGGCGCAGTTGACTGCAAAATGAACGCGTGGATCAAAGAACGCTGAGCGGCCTCGCAACCAACCGTGCTCAACGTCATCCAGACTCACTTTCTTGCCAAACAGCGAAATGAAGCGGTGTTTGAACGGGTGATTAAAGATCCTTCCAAAATCCCACACGGAGCGAATCTCCGGGTAACGCGTTAGCACTTTTTTGATCATCGCCGCGTTGTAAAGATTGATGAGAAACGCTCGCTGGTCGACGACATCAAAGGCCATGAACGTGGTCTCTGAGATAGAGGCCAGTGTGTGCAAATAGTCGTTTAACGCCGGCTCGAGCGCTTGGGCACGCGCGTAATCGACTTCTTGTACGCTTGAAGCGCTGGATTCAGGTAGAACCTCCCTTAGGAATTGAGTCCACCCGCCGTGGGTGTGATCAAAGGCCGTGGCTGGCTCTACAGCGTGCAAGGTATTCGTAATGAGGAGACTTAGGAGGAGAAGAGGCAACCCATACCGAGCTATGGTCCAAGTTTTTCTGTTCACCCGGTCGCCTTCGCTCACTTGCCCGCTCCTCGTGGTCATTGCAGTATAACGAAGACACATAGCAAGCAGGCGCTTGGCACCCAGATCGCCGCGATGGCATCACCCGCTAAACCCTGAATGACGCAGGATCCACGGTTTGCCCTCTGAATCTCAACATTCTTTCGAGGCGTGGGCCTCTCGCCCCTCAGCGGCCAGTTTGGCGCGACGCGTGTGAGCTTTCAGCGCAGGCGCCTCCCCCTTACCATACCTCGATGAGTACGTTGTCACCTTCAGATCAAGGCGCATAGTCGGCAGACATCCTGAGTTGGTTGGGGAACCCATCCCGGCACGTCAACAAAAGCATCACAACAGGCCAACCGAACCCCTTTATTCTAGATTTAGAATCAACTCACCCGAGTTACGCAACCGGACGTTACACTGCCAACGCACTGCCTGATCTTTTTGCTGCAAGCAAATCCAAGCCTTGAGTCTCGAAAAGCCCATCGCCCATCAAGATCTAGCTCATTTAAATGACATCGCCCAGTAAAGGGGGCGCTTCATGCCAGAACATAAAAAGGGCCCGCAGGCCCTTTTTATCCGAGTGCAGACGCTTACAGTCGACCCGTCACATTCAGGAACCAACCGTTCGACTCGTAATCGAGGTTCGTCAGGCGGTCATTGAAATCGGTGAAGTTGTAACCCACGCCCACACCCACGTGGTTACCGAGTTGCAGGTCCACGCCCAAGAGCGCACCTTGCTTCTCATCGCCAATCTCATCCACTTCGAGCCAACGATACTCGGCGAGGAAGTCGAGGGCACCCACTAAGTGGTATCTCGCCCTCAGGATGGTCAATGTGGTGGTGGCCTCAATGAAGGGCCCCTCGCCTCGATCCATTCGAATGGCGCTGTTTTTCCATGCGTATTTTCCACCCACCTTCAGCCG
>CAYZUV010000226.1:0-3964 GCA_964481245.1 uncultured Pseudomonadales bacterium | reverse complement strand
ATTTTGAGTAGAGAAATTTGGATCGCCCAGTCTCAGGACGATACTCAGGTGGCACTTGTCGAGGAGAACAAAGTTCTCGAAGTGTTCGTCGAGCACCAATCGGTGCAAATGCTTCGTGGCAATATCTACGCCGGTAAAGTGTCGAGAGTTGTGCCTGCTCTGCAGAGCGCATTCATCGACATATCGCTCGATAAAATGGCGTTTTTGCACGTCACCGAGGTCGCTTTCGAGGGGCGAAATCAAACTCACGAGGGAAACCCGCCGATCCAGAAGCTTTTGCGAGAAGGTCAGTCGGTGATGGTCCAGGTGATTCGGGAGGGCATGGGGCAAAAAGGCCCGAGAGTCACGATGAACATCACGCTGGCCTCTCGATACTTGGTTCTGGTCCCGAGACAAGAACAGTTCAGTCTTTCAAAGAAAATTACCGATCAGGAGGAGATCGAACGATTGAAGGGGTTGCTTCCAGAGGTTTCAGCTGCATCGGGACTCGGGTTGATCGCCCGAACGGTGGCTGAGGGTAAGTCAATTGAAACGTTGGAAACTGAATTCGACGCATTGGTCGAGCAGTGGGACGAAATCGAAAGCGGCTATTTGCAGGACCGAACACCGAGAAAGCTTCATGAGGACTTACCTGTCGCGCTCAGAACCTTAAGAGATCTGCTCGACAGTCGAATTTCGAGAATTCGCGTCGATGATGAAAGCATCAGAGACGAAGTGGCGTCGTTTATCGCTCGTTTCGCGCCCGACTTTGCTGGTGAATTAGGGGCGGTAGAGCCAACGCTCGGTAATGAACTTGAATCGGGTCTCGCGGTCGAAACAGTTCATGATAAGCGGGTTAACCTGCCATCCGGAGGCTACATCATTATCGAAAAAACCGAAGCCATGACGACGGTGGACGTGAATTCAGGGGGCAATCTAGGGCAAAAAGATTTGGCGTCGACAGCGCTACAGACGAATCTCGAAGCGTGTGTTGCGATCGCAAGGCATCTACGCTTACGGAATATTGGCGGTTTAACGGTCATTGATTTTATTGATATGGGAAGCGAGTCTGATGAAGAGCGCGTGGCGCGAAAAATGAAAGATTTATGCGCTTCCGATCGTCTGCATTGTCAAGTTTCGGACGTGTTGCCTTTTGGTTTGCTCGCCGTCTCGAGGTCTAGGGTTGGATTGCCGCTGGATGCCTCTATGGGTTCGGGGGGCAGCGAGTCGTCCCCTTGAGTCACAATTTGCCCTGGGTTACCACTGATCGTTTCGGTTGCTGAGGGCCATGGGTGAGAGCATGAGTCGTTTCTTCGGTTGGATTCGGATCGGGCTAATCGTCGCTCTTCTAGGTTTTGCGCTATTCATAACCAGTCTACGGTTCGCTGCAAACCTGGCCACTGAGTACCGCGAAGAGTTGCAGCAGTCGCTCAGCGAAACGTTGGGTGTTAGCCTGCAATTTCAGAGCATCTCGGCACGCCTCAGGCTGCTGGACCCTGAGATCCAAATTGAGGATGTGCTGCTTTTCGACATCGCTCCGCAGAGTGCCGACGCTCGCATTCGATCACTCTCTATCCGTATTGACCTGTTCCGGTCGATGATTGAGCAGCGCCTCGCCGTCAGATCATTGACGATCTCTGGTTTGGAAATGGTGCTGAAGCATCAATCTGACGGACGGTGGTTTTTTGCGGGGAGACCGCTTGAGGCAAGAGAGAAATCACTTATCAATTTCGGTCGTGTCGAGCAATTGGCACTGACGGATTTTGCTATTCGGCTGATTCAAGGTGATCAAGAGTGGCTGGTGTCGGCAATGAATCCCTCCGGATTGTTTCTCACTCAGACCGGGCCGCGCCGTGTCGCGAAAGGGACTTTGGATTTGATTCTGGATCAAAGCGGTACTGAACGCCCTTTTCAACTGCAAAACTTGCGATTTTCAGCTGTCTTCGATGACGAACCTGGGCGGTTTCTATCCTCTAATTTTAGTGCATATGCTGAGGTTGGCGATCTGCCTTCAAATCTAGTGAGCGCCGAGTTGCCAGCGCCGTTTGACGAGCAAGTTCTCAATCTGGCGCTATGGGTTGAGAGCCGCTCAGGATCTGGAACGGTGAAGGGGACGGCCGCACTCAAACCCCCGCGTGCGACGACTATCGATCAACCGCTGGACATTGAATTCGAGTTTGACGGTGGATTTAACTTACTGGCTGAGCAAGTCGACATTACAGCGCGCCTATCGAAAATGGACTTAGGCGGGGGTGTGTTCGAGCTACCCGCGATTTCAATGGGAGTTGACTGGTCCTCTGACGCTGCGCAATTCGCATTGGGATTGCCTAGAATTGAAATTGCCGAGAGCGCCTCAACGCAATTGAGCCAGAGCCATTTGGTATCGCCCTTTCTGCGTGATGCGCTCCAATCAACCCATCCTTCTCTTGATCTGAGATCTGTGATGGCCTCGGCGCGACTCAATGACTTTATCGAGACGCTCAGAATTCAAGCGGACCTGGAGGATGCCACGTTGGAAACCGATGGCGTGTTACCCGGTTTTAGAGGCGTGCGCGGTTTTCTAGATATTGGCGTGCGTGAGGGTGATTTGAGCATTGATGCGACGTCGCTAAGTCTTCATTTTCCCAAGCTCTATCCGCAACCCTGGTTGTTAGATCAAGTGAGAGGGCAGTTGGCATACCACTTCGACGACGACACATGGCGCTTGGTCAGTGGTTTGCTTGAAGCGACAGCGGGCAGCCTGCGGGCCCGCGGCAAATTGCAGATGAATATCACGCCCGACTTTGGCTCAAGAACCTGGGGGTTGGTGATCGGTGCGGCAGACTTTAGTTTGAGGGATTCGCTTCCATTTATTCCGTCGACGGTTCCGCAACCCGTCGTTGACTGGCTCGAGGGTGCCATTGTTTCCGGGTTCGGCGATAACACTGGTCTTATCGTCCATGGATCATTGGATCAGCGGCAGCCTAAAGAAGAAAAGATCTACAGCATTGCAATTGAGGCGAATCAAACAGAACTCGAATTTGACCCGGATTGGCCCCACCTATATCAGCTTGAAGGGGGGGTGCACGTCAGTAATCAAGGGATTCAAGCCGAAGGTTTGCAAGGGGTCTTCTTTGACGCGGCTTTGGGCCCAGCTTCTCTTATCGCGGAAAGCTTGAGCTGGGATCGCGGGGCGGAGCGTCTTTTGATCGATGCGCCCCTGAACGCGAGTCAAGAGGATCTTTTGAGGGTTCTCAAGGAGACGCCGGTCTCGGCGAGCATCAATGATTTTGCGAGACAGTGGCGGGGCGGAGGCGCCCTCTCTGGCCGGTTGATCATCGACGTGCCGCTGCTTGAGGGTTTGGATCCGTTGTTGGTGGATGCGATGGTTGAGATGAAGGATGCCCACGTGGTGATGCCAGAGTTCGATCTCGAAGTGACCTCGTTGGATGGTACGTTCCGATACGCAACCGATGGTGGACTGAGCGCATCATCTGCTTCCTTTGGTATCTTGGGTGAACCGGTCCAGGCAACCATTGAAACAGAGATGGTCGGGGCAGGCGGGGTCACCCGTATCAATCTCGTTGGGGAGATGGCCATCGCTAACCTAGATAACTGGTTGGATCTGGCCATTTTGAAATTCGCTGAGGGTCGATCGCGTTTCGAAGCCATCCTGCAAATTCCCTATGGTGGACGCATCAACCAGCCAAGCATCGAATTATGGTCAGGATTAAAAGGGGTGACCTTGTCGATGCCGCCGCCTTTGGCCAAGATCAGCACGGATAGCGGTCGAAATCTGCATCTTCTTCAAGTGTTCGATGATAACGGGTCGGAGCTTAGTTTTGAGGTCGGTGATGCACTGACGGGTGTCTTGAAACTGGAGCAAGATCAGGTCTTGGGTGGGCTAATCCAATTGGGCACGCCGGTGGCTCAGGCGGGGACGTTCGACGCGTTACGCGTGGTAGGGCAAACCGCATTCGTCGGCGCGGAAGAGTGGATAGAATTT
>CAYZUV010000225.1:0-3969 GCA_964481245.1 uncultured Pseudomonadales bacterium | reverse complement strand
GCGAGATTTAAACCCGGTCTTATCGCGCTAACTCGATGAAAGGCTCTGGGATCGCGCCCTCTGAAAGCGCAGGCCGTGGGAATGAGTTGCGGCGTCAGCCTCAGCAAAAATCCACCACCCTTTAAAACCCAGCTAGAAACGTCCCGGACTGGCTCACTTCAAAGCACGCCTCACACTGCCCTTCACAGCATCCGAGCGACATGCGCGAGCGCCTGCTGAACATCTTCGATCAAGTCTTCGGCATCCTCAATGCCGATCGACATTCGAATCAGATTTTCTTCGATGCCCATTTGGGCACGGCGTTCAGGTCCCAACTCATAGAAAATCGTCTGGGCTACGGGCAACGCCAGAGTGCGCAGGTCTCCGAGATGCGTGGCTTTAACTACGAGGCGCATAGCGTTTAGTAACTCGAAGCAATCAAGATCAGACCTAGGCTCAAAACTCAGAATCGCGCCATGATGCTTGAACCAGTTGGCACTTCGCTCATGCTGAGGATGATTGGGCAACCCAGGGTAATAAACCTGCTCCACGAGGTCGTGTTCATTGAGGACATGTGCCAAGGCAAGCGCCGTGTCGCAACACCTCGCCATTCTCAATGCCAGAGTATCCGATCCTGCAGAAATACGATGGGCCGCATCAGGACTCATGCTCGCACCAAAGTCCCTCAGGCCCTTTTTCTTGATTTGATTGATACCCCACATGCCGGGATTACCCGATCGATAGATCTCCAAAATATTGTCGAAGGCCGACCAGTCAAATGTGCCTAGATCGGTGATTGCGCCACCCAGCGCATTACCGTGACCACCTATGTATTTTGTGAGCGAATTAACCACCATGTCTGCGCCTGCAGCTTTTGGAGAGAAGAGATAAGGAGTGGTCACCGTGTTATCGACGATATAAAGCACCTGTCGATCTTTACAAAGGGCACCAATCCCATACAGATCGGCGACCTGCGTACGTGGGTTCGCGATGGTCTCGGTAAAAACGACTCGAGTCTTGTCGGTCATTGCCTGCTCAACGTCGGACACACTGGTCGAGTCTACGAATGTGACATCAATACCCTGACGCACAAAGGTCTGGAACAAACTGGCCGTGTTACCAAAGAGATACTGAGACGTCACAACATGATCGCCCGCTTTGAGCAACGCAAACAGCGCCGTCCCGATAGCGGCCATGCCAGTGCCAAAGCAAACCGTGGCCAATCCTTCTTCCATTTCTGTCACTTTTCGCTGAAGGGCCTCGATGGTGGGGCTGATTTGCCTGCCATAGGTGTACCCTGCTTGCTTGCCCTGAAAGACGGCGGCTAGATCGTGGGTATCTTCGTACCCGTAGGTCACACCAGGGTGGATCGGTTTGATCAGCGCGCCGTGTTGAACACCAAAGTGTCGGTCCGAGTGAACAAGTTTCGAGGTAAACCGCATGACTTTCTTCCCCTTCAAAACGAAAAAACCCGCAACTAAAGCGGGTTCGATCGCTTTAGCTGCATTTCTAAAGCGCCCGCAAGCTGAGCTCAAATCGGCGCGAGCGCGCATTCTACAGCCGGTTTCTCCGTAAAATCAAACACCCAGGCGGCAAGCGGGCACAGCGCTGGTTCGATTCCCACAACTGCTTGGGGTTGTTACACTTCGGTTCCTTACCACCGCCTATCTGCGCACCATCATGTCTTCATCGCTCGTCTCCGATCTCCTGTCTTTCCTAAGGCAATCCCCCACACCATTTCACGCGACAAGTAATGTCGCAGACCGGCTTGCGAGCAATGGATTTACGCGGTTGCGTGAACGCGATCAATGGTCACTTACCCGTCCCGGAAAGTACTTTGTGACCCGCAACGACTCATCGCTTATCGCTTTTCAGTTGGGAACGGAAGACACGAGCGAGTGCGGCCTGAGACTGATCGGCGCTCACACCGACAGCCCCTGTCTCAAGCCCAAGCCTTACCCCAACATCAATCAGAAGCGATATGCCCAGTGGGGCGTTGAAGTTTATGGCGGCGTTCTGTTGAACCCCTGGTTCGACAGAGATCTCAGTCTTGCTGGCAAGGTGTCCTTCTCATTGAAGGGCAAAGGTATTCGTCACCTATTGGTCGACTTCAAACGGCCAATTGCCGTCATCCCGAGTCTTGCGATCCATCTGGACCGCGAGGCGAATTCGAACCGAAGCATTAATGCCCAAACCGACCTCCCCCCCATCTCGGCACGATCCGAAAAGGACTTGGGTGACCTTTTAAAGACGGAGATCTCTCAGCAACTCACAGACTTAGGCGTCACGTTGACCGATGAGCCCCAGGTGCTCGCTTGGGATCTGTGTTTCTACGACACACAACCGCCAGGACTCGTGGGCTTGGACGAGGAATTCATCACCAGTGCTCGACTCGATAATCTCTTATCTTGTTTCCTCGCAACTGAGGCTCTGATCAGTGCAACTTCAGGTCCCGATCAATGGATCGTATTTAATGATCACGAGGAGGTCGGAAGTACCTCCTTGAGTGGTGCCGATGGCACCTTTTTGAGTGATGTGCTCCATCGCGTGATGCCAGACGAACACTCAAGACTTCGAGCTCTGGCGCAGTCGATGCTGATCTCAACCGACAATGCCCACGGTGTTCACCCCAATTACGCCCAAAAGCATGACGCCAATCATGGCCCGCTTCTCAACGAGGGACCCGTCATCAAAATCAATGCGAATCAACGCTACGCCACGAGCGCAGATTCTCATGCTGTCTTTGCCCAGTTATGCACCGAGCACGCTATTCCATTCCAGAAATTCGTGACTCGCTCTGACATGGGCTGTGGGTCCACCATTGGTCCGATTACTGCGGCCAAACTCGGAATATCCACCATCGACGTGGGACTGCCAACCTTTGCGATGCACTCCATTCGGGAGACCGCAGGCGCTGAAGATGCTCAGCATCTTGTCCACGCACTGACCAAATTTTTATCTCTGCCGTCAGCCCCTATCAGTCAACCCATTGCCGAGTAGACAAACCCAATAGCGCCGCTTGTTCGTCAAGCCTTGATAGCAACGCGGATCTGATCTCCGGAACTAAGGCGCTGGGTCCTGCGGTTGGCGCTGCCCACGTTCGCCTGAAGACATCCTCTAATCGTCCAGAGTCGAGCCAGGACTCGGTCAAATATTGATGCCAGCGAAGCGCAGACTCTGGCGCAACCTGGCCCTCCATCACTCTAGCGAAGCAACGCTCGATCAACCGGGTAATCCGTCCCTCGCCATTCACCGAGGGCGGTTGACGATGGCCAATTGCCTCTCTAGCAATGGCAAATGACTGCAGATCTTCCTGTGACAGGAAACCTCCTGAATAGAGTGAGGCATCAACATCCACAGGCGCCCTGTCCTCTTCTTGGCTCAACCATTCAGCCAAGACGTCGCGCAGTCGAGCCATGCGTTGCAATTGGGTCACCCGCGCCTGGATCAGATTATCGTCAAAACCAAGAGCAGATGCCTGCTGAGCTCCAAGGGTTTGATACGGTGCGATCAAGGGAGATTTATTGATTGCCAAGTATTGAAGCGGTCGCCGCATGCCATCGCGTGTCACTCCCACGCCTGCGAGCGTTTCTTTCAGTGACGCAACAGAATGCAGCGACCTTGCGACATTGTCAGGGGAGGATAGTAGATCCCAACAGACCACCGTATTGGGAAACCTCGGGTGCGCAATCAGCGGCAGTAGCAAGCTAATAAAACGCTGTTCAGCCGGGTAGTAAGGCGCGACATGCACGATGGGTCGCTTACCTAAAGGATATAACTGATGAATCACATTCTGTTTTTGGCGCATCGAAAAAAAGTAAGAGAACAACCTCGGTTGGTGTGCCTTGACTAACCTTGTCACACCAATGGTTGCCTCAATATCTGAGAGCGCATCATGCGCTTTTAGATGATCAATGCCGTTGGCCCCTGCGAGATCCACAAGCGTAAAACTTGGCCGACCATTGTCTTTGACCGGCCAGGTCAGCCCTT
>CAYZUV010000224.1:0-3975 GCA_964481245.1 uncultured Pseudomonadales bacterium | reverse complement strand
TCATCTTTCATCTTTCGCCCACATTGGATTTAGAGATCTCTCTCATCCTGGAAGTCACGGTGCGGTAAAAATTGGCGCTCGAACAGCCGACCGCCCTTATGTCCTACAACCACCCCCTCAACAAGGGCCAGCCGAATTTCTCTCTCGCGTTTTTGAAATTGAGAGCGTCATATCCTTTACTGGTCTCTAGCCATCCCAAAGGTCTTACGTTGATTGAGATGCTCATCACGCTTTGCATCTTAGGATTATGCTTGGGCCTTACTATGCCCCACTTGGGTTCGATCATCGCATCAAACAAGGAACGCGCTGCCACTCATCAACTCATGGCCTCTCTTGCATCAGCCCGAGCAACAGCGCTTTCCACCTCTCGATCAGTGGGCTTGTGCGGCTTTGTTGACGAAACCTGCCAACCCACATGGCAGAGCGTGTCGTTAATTGACTCTGCCCAACGAAAGCATCTCAAACCTCTCGCAGCCTCACCGAAGTTCATGCGATTTCCGAAACAAATTTTTGCCCGATGGCGAGGGTTCAGGCGACGCAACATCGTTATCTTTGAAAGCACGGGCGCACTTGCGTCAGATAACGGCCGCGTCTTCATTTGTAACGCAGCACAGAAAAGCGCTCGATTCGAGATTGTGATCAGCCCCGCCGGCCGCGCGCGCATCAAGCGCAACAGACCACCGCTCGATCAAGAGCAGTTCAGCAATTACTGCGCAGCATCTGGGTAGGATCTCTCGCTAATCAGGGACTGTTCGACAATCGCCGCCAAGACAGCCGCCCGGTATTCGTCGTCGCTGCCGTATTGGTGCGCACAATATCCAAAGAACGGTCGGTCAGCTGAGTTACACGATTTTCGCCCACAAACGCTGCGTCTGTGGGCGCCGAATCCTCAAAAATCGTACCAGCAACAATAAACCCGTTGATCAAATCTGATGAGTTGAAAAGCCCATCATTGTTGATATCAAAAATTCCATCCTCAATGCAGTTGCTCCCACCCGTCAGTGGGCAAAATGCGAGGCCAAAACCCCCGGCTGAAGACGAACAGGCATTGCTCACCGTAGGAATAACAGAGTTAACGAATCCAACACCGCCCCGAAGTTGAAAATTACGCACGGCGCGTTCTCCCGGATGCTCTGCTGCGTCACCATCGGATCCACCTGCCGCGTAGGCATTCAAATCGTTGTACCAACCCTTAACAGAGGGCACGTCGGGATCATCTGAGTCCAAATAGTTGACCGCGTTACCGCTGAGTGATCTGCCACACACCTCAACATTCACACTATCCACCACTTGGTTCTCGCAAATATTCGCGTAGGACTGTTTTACCAATTCGCTACGCGATACTTCCGAGGCATCGAGTTGATCCCAGATGCCATACATCGTTTGGATATTTGTATCCGTACGGTCGCCATTGACGATGTATCGACCGGTACCAAAGATCACCACATAACCCGCCTTTCCGGTGTTCGCCACGACAAGCGGCTTATTCAAAATGGGTTGCTCCGTGGTCACGCCACCCGAGGTGTACGTCGCTGAGAAAATCTTCTGCACGGTCCATGAACTGTAGATCTCAGTGCCCTTTTTGCATTGCCCAACAGTACCCGAATACTCCGTAAGCGAGCTCGTATTCTCCCAAGTGGGTAAATCACTTCGACACAGGTCAAATCGGTACAAATTCCCCCTTAGGTCTCCAGCATAGACGTAATCGGCCGTACCATTTTGATCAGCGTCAATCGCTCTAGGAGAGCCCAAACCATTAGGGAGGATGTCTCCATCCTCGGTAAGAGATCCATAGCCCGTATCTAACTTAATAAAGTCGTAATCCGAACCGGCACATCCTGATCGCAGCGCGCCCTCAGTCACTAGCGCATCTGGATGACACCATACGCCGTCCTGGCCGCGATCAATAAAGAGACCGAAGAGCTTCGCGATACCCGAGGTTGAGTTTAGGCCGCTGGATTGAAGCGCCATCCACTCAAGATTCCCATCAGCATCACCCGAATTGACATTGCTGAGAACAATCACCGGCTCATCAATGGTTAAGCCAAGGTCTCGCACGGGCCTACCAAGGCTATCTGTCCTTGCTCCGCCACCACTCGCCTCAATTAGCGCGCCATTTGTATCGGTGGGATGCGTGTCATCCATGTCGGTGAACTCCCACAGGACAACGTCATCCGCGTTGGCCTCAGTAATCGCAGGATTGGTGACATCCAGCGCGAAGAGTCCCTTACCGCCTGCGCCAAAAGCACCAATGAGGACCGTGCGCCAACTTTTCGCTGCAGCATTCTTTGCGTAACCAAAGATATCCTCGACAACGGGCGTCGCATCCAAGATATATTGGTGGTCGTAGCTCGGGCTAAGTAGTTCGGTTACGTTAGTATTTGCGGGATTAGTGAGCGCGGCATCCGGCAGGTATGCAAATATCTCCTGACCATTGTTAGGATCAATACCATGAAGCATGCCATCGTTGGCTGAAACGTAGAGTCGATCGGCCCTCGCTGATTGTGCCGCCTGAAACGCAGCATAACTATTCGCACCTGTGGGAAAATTAACCCCGCCTCGATAAAGGGCCTCCGGGGCACCAATAAATACCGGAGAGGAATTGATGATGTCACCTAAGCGTCCATCCTCCTGAGGACGGGCGCGAAAATCACCATTGGGTTGCTCATCAGCTGCACTGCCCCTGAAGTAATTGATTTTAGTCGTGGTTTCCGCATCGCTGCTCGCATCAACCCAGCCTAAAGCTGTTTTTTGCGCGAGTGTCAGGCTAGCAAGCGCGAGCGGTGCGCCTTCATTCGTTACGGGGTCAAAAGTGAAAATCTGCCTGGCGCCAACACCGTTAAGTAATTGATCGTCAAGCTCACTTGCAGTACTCCAGATTTGGGCGCCGACATTTAAATCCGCATCCAGCGAGGCGGCAACGACATCGCCTGAGTTTTCCAAAAGGTTGTAGAACGATCGAAACAGCACAACGCCGTTAGTGATTTCTTGGCTGTTGAAGCTCACCGCGCTCCCAGCGCCAATTCCTGAACTGAACTCATTGAACGCCTGCTCAAGTGCCGTTGTCAGCTCGCTCGGGTTTTGCGCATCCAAATAAGCACCTCGCCCATTGATCGCCGCGTGGTGGAGGTCTTTAATCTTAAATGTCGCATCGCCTGAAGTGCCCCAGTCATATGCATTGGCAGAATAAGCTGCAGGGACATTGGTTAATCCGCTGTCGATACCGAACGCAACAACAAACGTCTTCACATGCTGATGCATCGCATTGTTGGAAATCGCGCCGGCAGGTGCGAAGTCCAAGTCACGCTGCAATGGCACCACATCATCGGTCAATGCCATGGTTGCGTCTGCCCTTCCATCCTTGGTGCCGTCGAACAAATCCTGTTCGTAGTAATACATCGCGATATCGGCGAGATTATCTGCACACCCGGCACATCCCGCGAACATGCCGCCATCAAAATCCGTGTTGTTGTCGCCGTCTTGCTCGCCGCCTCTCGCCACGCCCTCCATGCCGCCATCGGTGACCAATAAGATGTAGTTTTGCTGACAGGTCCCTTGCGGGGCAGGCAACGCCGGACATCCAGGTGAGTTAAAAACGTCGCCATCCGTGGGGTCGCCCCCGCCGGCGACGTTCATCACATTGGTTTTTTGACACGCTAGGTACCTACCCGACTTGTCAAAGGCATCATAGAATTGCGAATTCCCCTGGTAACTCCGCTCATAGAGCCCTTTTAGAAGTAGATTAATCTGCGTGCTTGCACCCTGCGACGCGTTTAGGTTTCTGAGCTCGACATCATTGTTATTGCCATTCGAGCCTGCAAAACCAACCCTCAGGTTCTGATCCGCCTCACTCATGACTTTGCCAATGGAGGCCTTCATGGCGTAGCCACGCGTTCGGTACCACGCATAATAGTTTTCGAAGTTCGCCTTTTCTTCTGCAAGTGTGCAAAAGCCAGCATCTGCGCAATCGTTTCT
>CAYZUV010000223.1:0-3986 GCA_964481245.1 uncultured Pseudomonadales bacterium | reverse complement strand
CGACGTAGAGTCCTTCATAAAGAACGACAAAGTGATCGCCCTCTCTAAGGTCCAGCGCAAAGCTGATATCCCATTGGAAGAGGGCAGCCATTTCCATGATCAATCGATCGCTCATAGCAATCGATTGTCCCGAAAGATAGAGGGAGGAATTGGTCTTAGTGATGGTTGCGAACTTCACGATGGGCTTGATCGTTGGCTCAACCCTATGAATGCTCGATTCAAATCGATCCCCAACTGCCCTCAGGATTTCTACCGTTGTTAAGGCGTCGCGTCGCAGCCTGATGCCAATTAATTGATTGTTTTGATCATAGCCCAACTCGATGACTTGCCCAGGGTCCAGCCGCTTTAGGTCATTGTCCCGTGCAGCCTCAAGGATATGGTGGAGCGTTGTCGCTGAGATTCCGGCGCGCTTGAAAATCAAGGAGAGATTGTCACCTTCTTGGACAGTTTCCGGGTGCCAGTTTTCCCCTGAAGTCACTGGCGTCCCATTAACGGCGTTTTCATCTGAGCCGGAGGCCTTGGGTGTCTCGCTTGCAGGTAAATCGAGCGTTAAAACAGTGTTGGTGGATTCGACCGATCGACCGGGTAGGAAAACGGCGATTAAAAGAGCGATGAACGACAGCGCGAGGATAGTCTTCAAGTGCAGGGATGGGATAAGACGTCGCATAGTGCAGTGTTAGTTCAGGGTGATCTGCGAAGTGGTTAGTATGCGAGCGTTGAATGCGCGCTAGAAAATGCGAAGTTTGCCGCATCGTGCCCTTGAAAAGAAGCAAAAGTAAAGAAGGAAAAGTAAGGAAGTACTAGGAAAGAAGCAAAAGTGCTGCTGTTCCCAATGTGAGTGCGCATTAAAGTTATAATGAGTGCCGTTGGGGCGACAACATACGCCGCACTTATTCACGAGAACGATGAGGAAAAACATTTCGTTCGTTTGGGCGCATAGCGAATAAGCCGGGATAACAATGTAATGGGTATGGCAACTAATCGAAATCTACTGGATGAGCTAAGAGCACATGGTTTGGTTGCGCAGACCAGCAATGAGGATGAGTTAAGAACCCACCTCACCAGCGCTCGCAGCCTTTACTGCGGGTTCGACCCAACCGCGGATAGTCTTCATGTGGGAAACCTGGTGCCCCTTCTGGCCCTTCGGCGATTTCAACTCGCCGGTCATCGACCGATTCTCCTCGTAGGCGGCGCGACAGGCATGATTGGAGATCCAGGCGGTCGCAGCGCAGAAAGAGAGCTCAAGCCGCGCGATCAGGTGACGCAGTTCGTCAAAAAAATACGAGAGCAGGCCAGTCGTTTTCTAGATTTCGATTGCGGAGACCAGTCGGCGATTGTGGTCGATAACGCGGACTGGATCGAGCCCATCGACGTTATCACCTTCCTAAGAGATATCGGTAAGCACTTCAGCGTGAATACCATGATTCAAAAAGAAACCGTCCGGCGAAGACTTGAAGATGAATCAACGGGCATCAGTTATACCGAATTCAGCTATATGATCTTGCAGGCTTACGATTACTCCGTATTAAATGAAAAATTTGATTGCACCCTCCAGATTGGTGGTTCGGATCAATGGGGTAACATCACGAGCGGTATTGATCTGATTAGACGTCGTGGGGGTGGTGCGGCGCATGCACTCACCTATCCTCTAATCACAAAATCTGATGGAACCAAGTTCGGCAAGAGCGCGAGCGGTGCGATATGGCTCGACCCCGACAAGACATCACCCTATGCCTTCTATCAATTTTGGCTAAATGTCGCTGATGCTGATGCCATTCGTTTTTTGAGAACCTTCACCTTTCTGAGTGATGAGTCCATCAAGGCGTTGGCAGAGCGCCTTGTTGAGGCGCCCGAGCGACGCGAGGCCCAACAGGTGCTGGCGGACGAAGTGACGCAGCTTGTCCATGGAGAGGCTCGCCTGGTGGGCGCGAAGCGCATCAGCCGAGCGTTGTTCTCGAACGAGATTGAATCCCTAACCAAGTCTGATTTTGAACAATTGGCCTTGGATGGGTTGCCCGTCACGAAACTGGAATCAGAAGAGAATCTACTTCTCGACGCGCTGGTGGCCTCCGAGTTGGCAGTCACCCCACGAGGCGAGGTGACTCGAGGTCAGGCTAGAAAACTCGTCATGTCCAATGCCATCTCAATCAATGGCGAAAAGCAAACCGACGAGCACGCAACTTTGTCACCAGGTCTTGCTCGGCATGGTCGTTACTTTTTAGTGAAGAAGGGCAAAAAGCAGCATCACCTCTTTGTTGGCCCCTGAGTCATGGATATGTCTTGGACAACCTAACGGCTTGGCTTGGGCGCAGCGATCAGCCTTATTCCTTTTGAGCGATACGTACACACATCTGGAACATCATGCGCTTGAACCCGCAACCTGTTTTCGGAGTGAGCGGACAGACTGCGGTCATTACAGCGCCGTATCCGAAATGGTTTGGTTTGCGCGGCTCAGCCACAGTCCAACCTGTATTCAATCACTAAGAGCGCGGGTGAATAAGCCCTTTTCAAGAGGAGTGTCGAGATTGGCGAGCCGAACGAGCTTGCCTTGAACAACTGAATCGTTGGAAAGATGTCAGGGCTAACCGCAGCGGAAGTGAGGAGCGTCATAGTCTGGGGTGGTTAAGAAACGACGCCTTCGCAAAGAGTGGTCATTAACAGACCTTGGATTAAAAAATAGGCAGAGACTTGGTGGAGCCAGGCGGGATCGAACCGCCGACCTCCTGCGTGCAAGGCAGGCGCTCTCCCAGCTGAGCTATGGCCCCAAGTCACGTCAGAATCGAGATCGTATCACGACGCAGAGTCCGAACGCAGTACTTGAAGTGGTGGGTCTGGGTGGATTTGAACCACCGACCTCATCCTTATCAGGGATGCGCTCTAACCAACTGAGCTACAGACCCTCAAGTTGCAGACATGCGTCCGAGGCGGCGTATTATACGCAGGTCAAGTCGTTTTACAATGCGGCCAGGGGGCTGAATCCCGGTGAATGTTCGGCTTAATAGAGTAAGACGTTGCGTCGGTTGTTTTGGCAACTCGTCTTCAGATAGGCGCTTCAAACCGATCTCGCTGGCGGGTCATTTGACGCAGTTGGGGCAGACAAAGATTTAGTTCGCTGAGGTCGAGCCTCCGATCAATCTTTAAGAAGGTCGTTCACAAGGATTAAAGCGTTGGACAGTGAATCGAAAGAGCTTCAAGCCTTTGTAGCCAGCGATGTATTTGAATCCTTGCTACGGGGTGGCAGTTGGCCTGTCTCTGATGAGTTGCTTCACCGTCTCGATCAGCTGGGCTTGAGCGTTCTTGTGCAACAGCAGCGATGTTCCCTCCTGACGCCACCCACCTTACTTGACATCGATTGGATTCGTAGTCGATTGACGACCTCGATCGAGGTGCAATATGACTTTGCGGTCGAATCGACCAACCGGTTAGCGCTTGCGCATGGAGGCGTAGAGCCTGCGGTCTATCTGGCAGAATTTCAGGCGTTAGGTCGAGGACGGAGTAATCGTCGATGGATCAGTCCGTTTGGCGCTAATTTAATGCTGAGCTTTGTGCGCATATTGGATCTGGGTGTGACAGCCCTTTCCGGACTCTCGTTAGCCATTGGCTCCCGATTGGTGAGTTGCTTGAGATCAAAAGGTATAAGCGGACTGGCGCTGAAGTGGCCGAATGACTTGCTTGTCAATGGACACAAGACGGCAGGGATACTGATCGAAATCGACGTTGTTTCGCCCTCTAAAGTGTGTGTTGTGGTGGGCATTGGACTTAATGTGGAGGCTTGCCCCGAAGCTGGAGACATTGGTCAGACCGCAGCAAAACTGAGAACAGCTACGGAACTTTCGAGGGATGAGCTCGCCGTGATCGTGATTAACGAACTCAGCGACGCATTAGCGGATTTCGAAGACCGAGGTCTAGAGCCAATTGTAAAGAACTGGTTTCAAGTGGATGGCTTTATCGGCCAATCAGTTCGTGTTGTACAAAACGAAGAGTCA
>CAYZUV010000222.1:0-3991 GCA_964481245.1 uncultured Pseudomonadales bacterium | reverse complement strand
GCCGCGCCATGTTCTTCTTTTCTATACGTAAGCGAAGAGAAATCTCGCCAGCTTCATTTGCACTTTCTTCTCTGACCTCCGCGAGCTCAAAGCATCGAGCTCGAGCGAGGCCTTGATGTGGCGCAAGCAGGACTGTGGTTTCTATGACTTGATCGGCAAGCAGTTCTGCGATGGTTTGCTCGATCAAATCAAACCCAAACCCAGTCAGGCACGATGTTGCGATAGCAGTGGGCAGTCCCGCCCGGTTTCTCGTCAGCGCCTGAAAGGGTTCGTGTAACGCGTCCACCTTGTTATACACGAGCAGTTGAGGCACGGATTCAGCGCCAATCTCGATGAGGACATCATTCACTTCCTGAATCCTAGCATCGAGATCAGGGGCAGCGGCATCCACCACGTGGAGTATCAGATCTGCTTCAGCGACCTCTTCGAGCGTGGCTTTGAAGGCTTCGACCAAGGCGTGTGGCAAATCTCTAATGAATCCCACGGTGTCCGATAAAATGGCGCGCCCAACAACCGGCAAATTGAGCTGCCTCAACGTTGGATCCAAGGTGGCAAAAAGCTGATCCGCGGCGTAAACCTCGCCTTGCGTCAGTCGATTGAACAAAGAGGACTTACCCGCGTTGGTATAACCCGCCAGCGCAATGGTCGGCGTTTCCGAGCGCTTTCTCGACCGCCGACTTTGCGCTCTTTGTCTTCGAACTCGAGCCAGCCGCTCGGATAATTTTTTTCGTCTTGCCGCTAGCAAGCGTTGGTCTGCCTCGAGCTGGGTTTCACCCGCGCCGCCTAGGCCAGCACCCATACCCCCTCGCTGTCGATCCAAGTGCGTCCAGCCTCGGACCAATCTTGAGGCGCTATGCTGGATCTGAGCAAGTTCAACCTGCAATTGCCCTTCATGGGTTCGCGCTCGTTGAGCAAAGATTTCCAAAATCAGACCGGTTCGGCTCAGCACGCGGCGATTCAAAGCCCCTTCAAGGTTTCTTTCCTGAGCGGGAGAAAGATCTTCGCTAAACAGGACTAATTGTGCATCCAGCGATTGGGACACCTCCAAGATTTCGGCCAATTTGCCTTCGCCGACGAACGTTTTCGGATGGGGCTCGCGCCTTGCGCTCTCCACATGACCGAGCAATTGAAGCTCTGCCGATAATGCGAGTTCTTGAATTTCTTCGAGCGTCGCAAGTTCGCTCTGGTCGTTACGAACATAAACGATCAGCGTTCGAGATCCCTTGTCGGGACGGTCAAAGAACACGGGGCGAACCTCGCAAGCGTGACGGGCTATTGATCAGCGTTGTCCTCGTGCTCTTGGCTGAAGTCGAGTTTGATAGGTCGGGAGGGGACAACGGTTGATATCGCAGATTTATAGATCATCTGATTGACCCCGTTCTTAAGAAGGATCACAAATTGATCAAAAGATTCTATTTGTCCTTGAAGTTTGATTCCGCTCACCAAAAAGATAGAGACGGGAATCTTTTCTTTCCTCAGCGCATTCAGGAAGGGTTCTTGTAATGATTGCGCTTTAGCCATATCAACTCCTTTCATCACGATCCACCGCATCATGCCCGCTGACTCAAGCGCCTTGAGCGGAAGTGCCTTTGGTCAGCTGAACAAAGGGCCATTTGATCGCATTCGCAGCGAAGCTTAAGCCGCGCACTCTCGTCCTTTCGGGAATGTTCAGCGATCGCCATTTTCTTCAAATGATCATGCTTGGGTATTCTAACCGCCCACTCGCAGTGGTGTTCTTTATTTCTCAGCTTCCACTGACTATGTGATCCACTGCCTCGATTTTCAAGAGCGCCTCTAGGGAGGGCGATTGTAATCGGCTCACGTGCGACCAAGATCGAAGCCAAGTGATTTGACGCTTGGCCAGCTGTCTTGTTGCTACGACGGCCTTGGACCGCATTTGATTCCAATCAAATTGACCCTCGAGGTAGGCCCAAATCTGGCGATAACCGACGGACTTCATCGCTGGCAGCCCCCCTCCTTGGGGCATTGATTGCCTCAAAGCCGCGACCTCCTCAACAAAGCCGGCATCTAGCATTTGATCGAAGCGCTGCTCAATCCTCTGGTGGAGCTCGCGACGATCCTCTGGAAAAATCGCGATCTCAACGAGATCAAAGGGGCAGGCAGTCAGAGCGGCAGACTGCAGGGACGTCAGTGATTCGCCTGTGAGCTCGAAAACTTCCAATGCGCGCTGCAAGCGTTGGCGGTCCGTTGGTCGGATACGATCGGCCGCTGCCGGGTCAACTGAACGCAACCGATCATGCAATGCTTGCCAACCTGCGACCTCTGCTTCAGCCTCCAGTGCCGCCCGAACGGTTGGAGAGGCTGAAGGCAGATCCGCGAGGCCTTCTCGAAAACTTCTCAGATAGAGCATGGTGCCGCCAACCATCAACACTTTTTTCCCTCGAGCTTGAATCTCCCTTATACAAACGGTTGCCTCAGCCACAAAGTCGTGTGCGGTGTAAGGATCTTGAGGATCGCGGATGTCAATCAGATGGTGAGGTACGAGCGAGCGCTCTTCGACCGATGGTTTCGCCGAACCGATATCAAGGCCGCGGTAAACCTGCGCCGAATC
The DNA here is from genome assembly GCA_964481245.1 of uncultured Pseudomonadales bacterium. Classification (GTDB taxonomy): domain Bacteria; phylum Pseudomonadota; class Gammaproteobacteria; order Pseudomonadales; family Azotimanducaceae; genus UBA9926. The sequence continues at coordinate 1,419 of CAYZUV010000222.1, read as the reverse complement.
AACGCTAATTAACTCAAATTGGTCGGGGTAGTGAAGACACAAGTCATAAGCCAACGTTGACTTGCCGCTGGCCGTCGGCCCGGTCAGTACTAGAACAGTGCTGTTATCGACCACGCGAAAACAAACTATCCAGTTCCGCGAGAGAAATTTGAAACCAAGTAGGACGGCCATGGTTACACTGACTGCTCCGCTCGGTTTCCTCCATCAGTCGCAAAAGATGATTCATTTCTTGAAGACTGAGGCGGCGATTGGCACGGACCGAGCCATGGCACGCCATGGTAGCCAACAGCTCGTCACGCTCTTCTTTAAGACGGTTCGACTGGCCGAACTCAATCAGGTCCGCCGCCACATCGCGAACCAGCTGCTCGGCTTGATCTCTCTGAGTGAGTGCGGGTACGGACCTTATGATGATTGATTCTTCGGACGCGATTTCAAAAACGAGGCCACGCATCGATAGATCATCCTGATTCACTTCAAGGGCCGCCACCTCCCGAGTACTGAGCGATACGCTGACAGGCACAAGCAGCGGCTGACGGGTGACGCCTGTGCGGTCCATCTGTTGCTTCATCTGCTCGTAGGTAATCCGCTCATGCGCGGCATGCATGTCGACCACAATGAGTCCGGCAGCATTTTGTGCAAGCACATAAATACCCAGCAGTTGACCGATCGCATAACCGAGGGGTGGAATTCCGTCATCCTCAGGCCCGGCTACACTCACAGGTTGAGCCAGCCAAGATGGCGCCTCATCATCGCGCTGCGCAACCTGCCCGTCTGCTTCGAAAGCGGCACTTTGGCTCGGTTTAGCGAGCTCGAGAAACCGCAACGCCGAGGAGATGTTCGCTGCACTTGGACCAGCGGCTGACAAAGACAGTGAGCGTTGACTCAGGCCACTTGCCCAAGATGGCGCATCCCGACCACTCACTTGAAGAGCGTCGTCAACATCGCGCTCGAATTGGCCACCCGCCTGCGACTTCGCTAGCACTTGATGAATCGTACTAAAGATAAAGTCGTGGACGCCTCTCGATTCTCTGAATCGGACTTCGTGCTTGGTCGGGTGCACATTCACATCGACATGCCGAGGATTCAGTTCAAAAAAAATCACATAAGCAGGGTGACGACCATAATGAAGAACATCTTGATAGCCCTGCCTGACGGCATGGCTCAGAACCTTATCGCGAATACTTCGCCCGTTGACAAAAAAATACTGTTGGTCGGCTTGGCTGCGCGAATACCTGGGCGTTGCGATCCACCCGGAGAGGCGCATGCCGCCTCTTTCTTCTTCAAAATACATAGCCGCTTCGATAAACGCGGGTCCGAGCGCCTGTTTCACGCGGAGTTCTCTTTCATTCATTGACATCGCAGCGGCATATTGCCGAACCACTTTGCCTTGATGCGTGAGACTAAGCTGAACCTTTGGGT
>CAYZUV010000221.1:0-3993 GCA_964481245.1 uncultured Pseudomonadales bacterium | reverse complement strand
TTGGCTTCTAACCCTTTGGTCTTGCTCTTACCCTTACTCTTTCTCTTGCTCTTTCTCTTACTCTTTCATTTGCTCTTGCTTTTGCTCTTGACGTTTGGTTTTTGATATTTGGTTTTTACCTCAAATTCTCGGACCCTTCGTCCGAGGACGAAATCCCTCGGTTTTCCTTTTTCCAGGTGTCACTCGGCCGACTCAACCTAGCCGCATGAGCCCCTCAAGTATTCCTGCCCCCTTTCCCTTGCTCGAGATTATTCTGGCCATCGTTCTTACTCATTGCCGTGAGGCCAATATTTCGAATACATTCAGAACAATGGGGCTAGCGCCCGCCTTATGTTAATCGTTCAAGAAAGGAGCAACTGAATGACCCCAATTGAAACTGTTGAAGCTTTTATCGACGCTTGGAATCGAATTGATTTCGATGCAGTGGCCGAATTCTTCTCCGAAGACGTGGTCTATCACAACATTCCCATGGAGCCGGTGGTCGGAAAAGCCGCAGCTCGAGCATTTATAGACAACATGCAGGCGGACCGCATCGATTGGGTTACCTATCACATTGCAGCCGCAGGACCCGTGGTGTTGACTGAACGTCTTGATCAATTTGACCTTGCCAACGGCAAAAAGATATCCATTCCCGTCATGGGCACGTTCGAGATCGAAAACGGCAAAATCAAGGCCTGGCGCGATTACTTCGACCTCAACACCTACGTCAGCCAGATGAGTGACTAGGCGCACAGTCCCGACGAACGCCAGGACAACAGCCGCATCTCACAATTTTCTCTCCGCTTTCTGGGGCCCGCTTGTTCGTGCGGCAGCAACTGCTGGCTGCTCACAGATTAAAAGGGCAGAGCTTGACCAGACATGAAGTTTGTTCCACCCATGAATTGATCTCCTGAACCGATTGTCTCTTTTCCGCTTGCTCGGGACATTATGCTGGTCACAAGCGCGTCAGGTAATGAGCAAGTTCAAAACGCTTCACCCCAGACAGCGTTGACCCCAAATGAGGACTGAACGATTCGTCTCGAAAGGCTCTTTTATTCACTCGCGACTACCTTGACGGGACTCCTTGAGGTCAGCGAAACTTGGATTCGGGGAGGGTTGCGCTTTTACCCTCATACAAGCAAACAAGGAGGTTTTATGAGGCTGATCATTGCATCTGCCGTGGTGCTGGCGGGGACTCTAGCACCAACCGCAACGGTTCTTGCTGGAGAATCATCAAGGGCGATGGAAGAGGTGGTTGTCACCTCACGACGTAAAGATGAATCGGTACAGGACGTACCTCTATCAGTTACAGCCTTTGGCGAGGAAGCCATCGAGCAGATGAAGCCGCGTACGCTTCAGGATTTCGAAGGCGCTGCACCTAATGTCTACATCGGTTCAAACGCCGCAGGCCCAAGTGCGAGCGCCATCTATATCCGCGGCGTGGGCTATGCGGACATTGAAAAGACTCAGAGCCCACAAGTGGGTGTGATTGTTGATGGGATTCAAATGGGTTCTAGCACGGGGCAGCTAATTGACCTCTTTGATGTCGAATCCATCGAGGTCAACCGTGGCCCTCAAGGCGTGCTTTTTGGAAAGAATACGATTGGTGGCAACATCGTCGTGAATCGAACCAAGCCTCAATACGACGACTTTGGCTTTAAAGCCAGCGTCGAGGCCGGCAACTACAATAGCGTCACAAGCAAAGCGCGGGTGAATATCCCGATCAGCGACAATGTCGCAATAAAGGTTGGTGCGATTGATCGGAAGAGAGATGGTTTCTCTACCAACGTCAATTTAGGCGGAACGGCTGGAGACATTGACTTCCAAAGTCAGACTCTTGCGATCGCTTTCTCACCATCAGAAAGCGTGGAAGTGCTCCTCTCGTACGACCACATCAACGATCGATCAGACACCAAGCCTCAGGATCCGCGCTACAACGGCAATGACCGATTGGTGACAGAAGCCGATAAAGACCAACCGACGCTCTACGATGTAGAGCAACTCGCTTTAAAGATCGATTGGGCAATCAGCGACAACCTGAATTTGCATTTGGTCTCAGGGCAAAGCGACAGTCAGGATTTGGTCAACCAAGATTTCGACAGCGGCGACATTAACGGCCTTGCAATCCCATTTGCACAGCTCCACACGTTGCGGAATCAAAATTACGACATCACCACCCACGAGCTGCGGTTAGACGGCGCTTTTTCGGACAACATTGATTTCATGGTGGGCTATTACTACTTCAAGTCCGAACTGGACTTCCAGCAAAACACCAACAATGTGCTGCAGTTGCCATCGTTCGCTTTTGCTGGCGTAGTCGACGCGAATTGTAATTTAGACCCAGCGCTAACTGGAGGCATCGAAGGTATCCCACTCTTCCGAGCAAACCCCGCGGGTGCCTTTAACTTATGTCAGGTGAGCAACGCTCGGAGCATTCAATACGCAGGAGAGGATGTGGACTCCTCCGCATTCTTTGGCTCGATCACCTTCCGTCCCATGGAAGACCTCGAAGTCATGATCGGCGCTCGTTACATCGATGAAGAAAAAGAAGCCTTCAACAGCTACTTTGACTACTCAGTGCAACCAGCAGGTCCAGGCGCAGCCAACCCTAGGTATGATGACAAGACTGTGCCCGGATATAACGAGTTCGATTTCCGCGGCTACGTGATGACGCCGGGTTCTTCTTATCAAACGCCGGTCACCGGCTGGTCGGATACGATCATTACCGCCTCGGCCAGCTACCGCGTGAACGAGCTAACCCTTGCATACCTAAACTACTCTGAGGGGTTCAGAAGCGGTGGTTTCAGTATCCGAAATGCATCGGGCGCCGAGCGTGCAGGTTATGACCCCGAAGACGCAAACCAAATCGAGATTGGTCTCAAGACAGACCTTCTTGATGGTAAGCTGCGCTTGAACGTCGCTTACTACCAGCTCGAACGACGCAACGCCCAGTTTTCATCGATCATTACATTACCCCCTGGCTCTATACCAGGAACCACTACATACATCTTGAACGGGGGCGGCAGCGACAACGATGGCTTCGAGCTTGAGGCGCAATGGTTCATCTCAGATAACCTCCGACTGCAATTAGCAGCCGGCCAAATCGATGTGTCGAACATCGAATTCGACATTAACTGCAGCTTGATCGAGGTTTGTGGCGACCTGCCTGCAGGTACCGTCGTCACACGAGGCGGTGACAGTGATTCAAGGCAACCGGATTGGAACGCATCACTGCGACTCGCGTACGACCGCAGTTTCGACGGCGTTAACTTCTCGGGCAATATTGGTTACCGTCGAGTGGGTAACTTCCTCTTGGTCAACACAGGCGGGGGCGCTGATCAGCGTCTGTACGAAGGCGGCTATCACAATATCGATGCGGCAGCCGGATTCAGCTGGGATACGGCCAATGGGTCAGAGGTGTCCCTGACCTTGATGGGCAAAAACCTTACCGATGAAGAATGGCTCGATAACGCACTCTTCTTAGGTGGCCCCACCACAGGCTTCCAAGGTTGGGGTTATGCAAGAACCTACGCAGTCGAATTGCGCTACAGCATGTAATGCTCCGATGAATCAAAAAAAGCAGGCTTCGGCCTGCTTTTTTTTGCGCGCTGATATGAGAACCACTTCTGCCCAGTCAAATCGCGAACCCAAGGACTTTCTTGAGCGAAGCATCAAGCAAGAACACTCTAGGATGACTTAACCTTGAACCAAGTCTCTTTGATAGACAACCGCGCCTCAGATACTGAGCTCCGGGGTTAACGCAGCCATCTATGACCCTTCGGGTTCTGAACCGAAAGTTGATTCTCCTTTGATCGCAATTATCGCTCGTCCTCCATGAGTTAGGACTTAGCTCTTACCCCTCCCTTGGGCATATGCCTTTCGTAGTGACAAAGACGAACTCGCGCAGGGTCTTGTTCCGAGTCCCGATGCGGACGGCGCGACTCAACGGACAGGCATCTAAAAAAATCACCATTGACTGTTTTTTAAGAACTTCGCTACATTAGATCCATTCGC
>CAYZUV010000220.1:0-4008 GCA_964481245.1 uncultured Pseudomonadales bacterium | reverse complement strand
AATAGAAAGTCAATTGGGTTCGATCAATTTAGAGTGATTGATGGGTGGTCAGGTCGGTTCAGTCTCTAAGCCCAATCCGGTTAGGATGGTGCCAGTGCTCGTTCTAAACTCACGACTTGCGATCGTCCTTAGTCGAGCAGAGTGATGCAGTTGATATACACCCACCCCAATTCGATGATGGTCGGCGTGATGGCCAATGCGCTCGAACAACGCGGAATCGAAACGGAGACTCGAAACGATATCCTAGGCGGAGCGGCTGGCGAAATCGCACCGGGGGAGACATGGATCGAGCTGTGGATTTTTGACGAGACCCGAGCCGAAGAGGCCAAGGGTTGCATTCAGGATATTCAAGCCCTGCAGGAAGAGGCGGAATGGGCCTGCATGGGCTGCAAGGCATCGAATCCCGCGAACTTCGAATTGTGCTGGCAATGCCAGACATCACGTTGACGTTCGACAGGTAACCAAAGGGTTACAAATGGGCTGGGCCACGGCTTCATACGGCCATTGGGATCAAAAGCGCTCGCCTTCAAAAGCCTTCGGTTTGCTTAACAGACTTCAAAGAGCACCGCCGGTCGCTGCTGCTCAAGCGCTGAGCGAAGCGCGTTGATACTGGATCGATAGTTCATGCGCAGGACAAAGAGCCAATTGAATAAGATGAGCGGTCTAGGAGTGGCCCCAGACTGAGTGCCTAAAATAATGTGGGTATTCAATGTATAGGGCCGGAGTCGATGATCTCTACATAACGCCAGTCATAGTCCCAATGCGCGCTTCGCCAGGATGTTTCTCTGAATTTCATTGGAACCCGCGTAGATGGTTGCGGCTCGGTCGTTTAGGTAACGCGGCATGGCCGTGGCAGCGGTCTCCGAACCGATGGGGTCTTCAGGATGTTCGAAATTGCGCACGTCGGGCTGGTAGGGCAAGCCATAATGGCTGACGGCCTCGAGCACCAGTTCGTCGATTCGTTGGCGGAGCTCGGTACGACGGATTTTTAGCACCGAAGAGATATCGCCGACGGACTCGCCCGCTGTAACTGAATTGAATATACGCTCCTCAAAGGCCACATAAGCATCCAGCTGAATTTCAAGGTCACCGAGCTGCCGCATGAATGCAAAGTCCTGCCTGAGATCGAAGCCCCGCTCGGCTTCATTGGCAAGAAAATCGTGTAACTGCTCGACTTTCATGCGCATGCCGGTCGCCGATTTTCCGCCTCGCTCGTGAGTCAGGAGGTATTTAGCCACTGACCAGCCATCGTTTTCCTCACCCAGCCGGCCAGTGACGGGGACACGCGCGTCAGTAAAAAACACTTGATTGAACTCGTGATCGCCTGAAATAGAGATGATGGGCTCAATGGCAATGCCTGGCTGATCAAGATCGAAGAGCAAAAATGTAATTCCTTGTTGCGGTATACCGGACGAGTCTGTCCGCACGAGGCAAAATATCTTGTTGCAATAATGGGCGTGAGTGGTCCAAATCTTCGAGCCATTGATCACGTAGTCATCACCATCGCGAACGGCAGCGCACTTGAGTGATGCAAGGTCTGAGCCGGCACCGGGCTCAGAGTACCCCTGAGCCCACCAATCCTTACCCTCACGAATTCGGGGCAAGTAGTAGTGCTTTTGCGCTTCTGTCGCGTAATGCATGATGGCGGGCGCGACCATTTTGATGCCATTGGGAGGCACTGAAGGTGCCGAGGCTAAGGTGAGTTCTTGCTGCCAGATGGCGTGCTGTTCTGCCGACCAGCCTGTCCCGCCCCATTGGATAGGCCAGCCCGGTACGGCCCAGCCTTGTTCATTAAGGATCGCGAGCCATGCTTCGGCCACAGGGCGTTCTGCGTAGATGCCAGCCTCGAGTCTGCCTGCGCGCTTTAAATCTGGCGTGAGCTTCTCAGATAGAAACTGCCTGACTTCGTCACGAAATGATGCAAGGGGATTCATGAACTTCTCCATTGTGTGTGCACTTGCTCGCTGTTGGTCAACGTGCCCGCGTAAATTCAGCAACGGTTGCTTTTGAATGGAACGCATCGTCTATCGGGTCAAGCCGTCAATGGTGGCGAGATCCTCATCGGTTAGTGCCCAATGAACAGAGGCTGCATTGGTATGAACCTGTTCGGCACTTGTCGCGCCAGCAATAATGCTGGGAATGAAGGGTTGTGCTGCTAGCCAACTCATTGCGAGTTCGAGGATCGTATGCCCTTGGCTGTTCGCATATTCCGTGAGTGCTTCAACTTTGTCGAAATTATCATCCGAGAGGGCCTTCTTGCCCCGATCACCAAACAAAGCCAGACGCGTACCCGGTTTGGGCGCCTCGCCACGGGTGTATTTTCCCGTGAGCATGCCGCTGGCAAGGGGGAAGTAGGGCAGCATCTGGAGTCCAAAGCGCTGGCATGCCGGGATTACCTCACGTTCGATTCTTCGGTCGAGCAAACTGTACAGATTCTGTGCGGTGACGAAGCGAGACGCGCCCGCTGATACCGCGGTCCAATCCGCATCGGCGATTTGCCAGCCTGTGAAGTTGGAATGGCCAATAGCCCGCACTTTGCCTGATTGCACGAGATCGTCTAATGCTCGCAGGGTCTCTTCGATGGGCGTCTTTGGGTCCGGTACATGTTGCTGGTAGAGATCAATGTAGTCGGTGTTCAGTCGAGTTAAGCTGGCTTCCACTGCTCGCTTGATGTAATCCCGGCTCGCGCCCTTCATGGTGCCATCATCTGACATAGGGTTGGCGAATTTAGTGGCAATGATCACGGTGGAGCGGTCTCTGCCGGTAAGCGCTTTGCCTAAGATTTCCTCGGAGCGGCCACGGCCACCATAGATATCTGCGGTATCAAAAAAATTGATTCCGGTGTCGAGCGCGGCATGAATGACCTCGAAACTTTTTGCCTCGTCAGCACGCATGCCGAAATTATTACAGCCGATGCCGACTAATGAGACGTTCAGATCGGTTCCGTGAATGTTTCGAGATTCCATTTCGGCGGTCACCTCAGTTCAGTGTCTAAGTTCGGAGGATCATCTCACGGCTGCGTAAGTAGATGAATGATGTGATGCGCTTAAAACAGTAAATCATGCATCACTCGTCCGGGCCACAGCGTGAACACGCCCGTGACGATGAGTGCAAGGCCATACAGCGCGATCATCCAGCTTCGATGCTGCTTGATGCGCCCTCTGCGTGCGAGATGTGTTGCATAAGCCAGCGAAAATAGCGTCCAGAGACTTAAAAGATGAATCGGACTAAAGAGGCCCCAGAGTTTGATGTCATGGATAAAGAGGGAAGACAGTGCCACATAGGTCATCGCGCCGACCCAGAGTCGGCCGAGCCAACGATGCTGGGGCGTGCCTTTTGCCGAAACAAATTGAAAGCCGCCCAGTAACACGCAAGCCAATGCAATCATGGCGTGTGAGGGAATGGGTTGCGGTTGATTGAGGAGTAAATCCATAATGAGCCGATCAAAACCTAAAGAAGAAAGCTAACATGCGTCCGCCCATCAAGTCAGTAAGTGCTGTCTGCGTCATCTTGTGCCTTACGTTCCCTTGGGCGAGCTTTGCTGACACCCTGGTTGTTGAGGTCGTTAATATCCGGTCGCCCGGCGAGCTGCATATCGCGATCTACGATGACGCAGAAGCTTTTCAAGGGGACAAGGGCGAAAAGGGTGGTCCAGCTGAGGGGATCATCGATGGTGTGATTCAAGAAGTATCGGGCACTACCGTCTCGTTTCGGTTTGAGCTGCCAGAGGGCCGCTACGCAATGGGTGTCTTCCACGATGCGAATCGCAACAATCGGCTCGACACAGGATTGTTCGGTATCCCCAAAGAACAATTTGGGTTTAGCAACAATGCAATGGGTCGGTTTGGGCCGCCGTCTTTCGAGGCGGCGAGCTTTGTGGTCTCGGGCAGTGCAGCACAGACCATCGCGCTGACTAATTAAATCCTCCTCGCGCCTTTTGGTTGAAGGTTGAGTCAAAAAACGGGTAGTAGACGTGCCCAAACTATAGATCTTTTCAGTACCTGCCTC
>CAYZUV010000219.1:0-4027 GCA_964481245.1 uncultured Pseudomonadales bacterium | reverse complement strand
GATCGCGAACATCCAATTTAACCGTGTGGCAGGGCGTTAAGGCTGAAAGCTCTTTCGTCAACTCGGCAAGGCGTTCTTCTCGCCGCGCCATTAGCACCAGCGGAAATCCGGCCTTTGCAAAACCGCGGGCGGCAGCCTGGCCAAACCCTGAGCTTGCACCGGTGATAACCACACTGCCCTGGTCAGCGTTCATTCAGCGCGATCCTGAGCAACACCTATACTCATCATCGCCGTTCTTACTTCATCTAAAATCGCTGGATCATCAATCGTTGCAGGCACATCCACAACCTGATGGTCGGCAATTTGTCGCATCGTCTTTCTCAAAATTTTGCCTGAGCGCGTCTTGGGCAGTCGTTGTACACAGACCAGTTTCTTGAAATTGGCGAAGGCGCCAATCGTCGAGCGCACCATCTGGATCAATTCAGTCGATATCTCCTCAATGGTTTGGTTCGCACCGTCTTTTAACACCAGTAGACCCAGTGGCACCTGACCCTTGTCCTCATCTGCGACCCCGATTACCGCACATTCCGCGACGGCCTGATGCTCTGAGACCACAGCTTCCATCTCACCCGTAGACAATCGATGACCCGCCACGTTGATCACGTCATCGGTTCGGCCGGTGATGTAAAGATAGCCGTCCTCATCAATGTAGCCACCGTCCCCGGTGTGGTAGTAACCCGGATATTCTGTGAGATAAGCCTCGATGAGTCGGGCGTGATGATTCCATACCGTGGGTAGACAGCCCGGCGGTAGGGGCAATGATAGGACCACCGCGCCGGTTTCATTTGGCGCACAGGGATTCAACGCGTCATCCACAATCTTGACCTCAAATCCTGGGATCGTGAGCCCTGCACTGCCAACCTTAATCGGCAGGTCAGCCTTGAAACCCTGGGGCACCCCCGCGACCGGGCTTCCTGTCTCCGTCTGCCACCAGTGATCCACCACAGGCACGGATACTCGATCCGCGAGCCAGTGATAAGTCGCAGGATCGGTCCGTTCACCTGCTAAAAACAGGGCCTTCAACGCACTTAAATCGTACTGCTTGATCAGCGCACCCTCTGGATCTTCCTTCCGAATGGCTCGAAAGGCAGTAGGCGCAGTAAAAAAGATATTCACTTTGTGCTCGGCCATCACCCGCCAGAAGGTGCCTGCATCAGGTGTTCGAACGGGCTTACCCTCAAACAAAAGCGTGGTGCATCCCATCAATAAGGGCGCGTAGACGATATAAGAATGACCCACCACCCAGCCGACATCTGATGCTGCCCAAAAGACATCACCCGGCTCGGCACCATAGAGCACGTTCATACTGTGCAAGAGCGCGACCGCGTGTCCCCCATGATCGCGAACCACCCCTTTGGGTTTACCGGTTGTGCCCGAGGTGTAGAGAATATAAAGCGGGTCAGTTGCACTCACTTCAACCCACCCATGAGGCTCAGCCCGGCTGACCGTCTCGCGCCAATCTAAATCACCCTCTTTCAAGCGGTAGGGCACTTCAGGTCTCGCCAAAACGAGACGTGCCGATACCTTGTGCTCTGCGAGCTCACACGCTGCATCCACCAAAGGCAGATAGGGAATGGCTTGCTCGAATTCGATACCACAGGTCGCCGTCAGCAATACCTTGGGCGTCGCATCATCGATACGTGTTGCCAACTCTCGGGGCGCGAACCCACCGAAAACCACCGAGTGAATCGCGCCAAGTCTCGCGCAAGCCAGCATGGCAAAAGCGGCCTCAGGCACCATAGGCAAATAAATGATCACTCGATCGCCGAACCCCACACCCATCGCCGAAAGTGCTCCAGCCAACCGTTCTACTTCTGCGAGTAATTCTTGATAAGTCCAGCTTTGAACCGTTTGGGTCACTGGCGAGTCATAGATCAATGCCGCTTGTTCACCGCGGCCGCTTTGAACCTGATGATCCAGCGCCAGAAATGCAGTGTTCAGAACCCCGTCTGGGAAGTAATCGGCTAATCCATCCTCTCGGAGGCGGGACACCACTGCAGGCTTTTTAAACCACGCCAACCTATCCGCTTGCTCTTGCCAATACGCATCAGACCCAGCGGCCCATTCAGCGTATTGCTCATGGTAATCAGCCTCTATCATCAGGACGCTTCTGATACCACCTGATCAGAAATCAATTGCTCTACTTCAGCGGCACCATATCCCGCCGATTCCAACACCGCCCGGGTGTCCTGACCGGGTTTACGAGAGGCCGTGGATAGTTGTGGCGATGTTCTGGAGAATCTCGGCGACGGTGCCGGTTGAACCACACCATCGAGATCCTGGAATGTTTGTCTGGCCGCGTTGTGCGGGTGGCTCGCGACTTCTGAAATTGATAGCACGGGGGCGAAACATACGTCCGTGCCTTCCATGATGGCGCACCATTCATCCCGTGTCTTGGTTTTGAAGACTTCAGTCAATTTCGATTGCAGCGCCGGCCAGTGTTGCTGATTCATTTGTGGCGCGAATTCTTCAGTGCTCAAACCCGCTTTTTCAATGAGCAAGGCATAGAACTGGGGTTCGATGGATCCGAGAGAAATGTATTTACTATCACTTGTTTCATACGTTCCATAAAAGTGCGCGCCTCCATCGAGCAAATTGCTGGCCCGCTCTTCCTTGAAGGCCCCGCCTGCGTACATTGTGAAGAACATCGCCATGAGGGTCGCTGCACCGTCAACCATGGCGGCGTCCACCACTTGACCTTTGCCTGATTTGTTCGCTTCAAGCATACCGCATGCCAGACCGAAGGCCAGCAACATGCCACCCCCTCCAAAGTCGCCCACCAAGTTAAGAGGGGGAACAGGCTTGCCCCCCTTCGGACCAATGGCATGAAGCGCGCCCGCCAGCGAAATATAGTTAATGTCGTGTCCAGCGGCTTGAGCCATCGGCCCCTCTTGTCCCCACCCGGTCATCCGACCGTAGACGAGCTTGGGATTCCGTGCCATGCAGTCCTCCGGGCCCAATCCAAGACGTTCTGTCACGCCGGGCCTAAAGCCTTCGAAGAGGGCATCTGCGCTCTCGCAAAGCTTCAGTACCACCTCTTTTGCTTCCGGCTTCTTTAAATCAAGCGCGATCGACTGTCGCCCACGACCCAGAACGTCTTGACCTCTCGCAGTGGCCCCATAGCGATCGATCCGAATCACCTCGGCACCCATATCGGCAAGCATCATCCCGCAGAAAGGCCCAGGCCCAATGCCAGCGAGCTCAATGATTCGATATCCGGTTAACGGCCCCATGAGAATTCCTCCACTGATAAGAGCGACCATTTATGCACAAGTGCTCCTGCCAGCGCAATAAATGAGGGGGGTTGTCACTCATCCGAGCATCCGACGGTGGAAAGGATTTTGGAAGGCCATCCCCAACGCGGTATCCTCTGCCTACCCATTCACGATGGTCCTTCAAACCATGCTTGATCACATCGTCATAGAACCCGACCAACCGACCACTGGGGCGGTGATTTTTCTCCATGGCCTAGGCGCTGACGGCCACGATTTCGAGCCCATCGTGCCCGAGCTCAAAATTGATGATCTGAATCTGCGTTTCATTTTCCCTCACGCACCAGAACGTGCAATCACGATAAACAACGGCGAGACGATGCGGGCCTGGTACGATTTCGTGCCACACTCTGAAACTTCGGGCGCCGAGGATATCAAGGCGTCGGCGCAATTGATCCAAGCCCTCATTCAGGACCAACTGGACCGGGGCATTGCGCCCAGCAAGATTATCCTTGCAGGATTTTCGCAAGGGGGCGTCATGGCGCTCGAGGTCGGACTGAGGCAGCCGACTCGAATTGCGGGTGTCGTCGGCCTATCCACCTACTTACATGATGCCAATGCGACCGAGCGCGAGCGTAACGACGCGAATCTTGCTATTCCCATCTTTCTGGGGCATGGCAGGATGGATCCGATGATCCCCATCATGCGGGCCGCGACGTCGCGAGAAAACTTGATCCGCATGGCTTACGACGTTGAGTGGCACGATTACCCCATGGGCCATCAAGTTTGCATGGAGGAGATCGAGGATCTCGCTC
>CAYZUV010000218.1:0-4065 GCA_964481245.1 uncultured Pseudomonadales bacterium | reverse complement strand
CTTTGCTCAAATGGTTGCTGCTTTCGTTGGTGGTCGTGGCGATCGTCGTGGGCAATAGCGCTTATGAGGGCGGCAATCTCACCGGCGCGGCTGCGGGCGCTCAACTTCTGTTCGGTGGCCATCAGAGCGTGTGGGTGGTCCTGCTTGCTGTGACGAGCGGGGGGTTACTCTTTACGGGGCGCTACCATTTATTTGAGCGGTTGTTGGTCGGGTTGGTGGCGCTTATGGCGGTTATGTTTGCATTGTCCGCCGTAATGATGATGCTGGGCTCAGACTCGCCCAAGGTCGTTCAATTGAGCTCGCAACCTCCGAGTCGGCAACAGTTTTTAACGTTGGCGCTGATAGGCACCACCGTGGTGCCCTATAACCTTTTCTTGCACGCGTCATTGGTCCAGAGTAAGTGGCGAGCAGGGGTGGCGCTTGATGAAGCGCTTCGCCAGGCGAGGCTCGATCTTGCGATCTCTATGTGTGTCGGCGGTGTTGTCACGCTCTCGGTGATGGCAACCGCAGCCTCGCTCGCGGCAAGCGGTCAGTCGCTCGAGCGTTTAACAGACCTGCCAGCGCAGCTGGCGCCGGTTGCAGGTTCTTTTGCCAGTGTCGCCTTTGCCGTTGGCTTACTCGCAGCCGGACTCAGTAGTGCGCTCACCGCTCCGCTTGCGGCCGCGCTGACACTCGAAGGCGTGATCCATCGCGTGAGCGATCCGTCGACCCTGGCATTCAGAGCCACATGGGGGTTGGTCATCCTGTCAGGAACCGTCCTTGCGGTCACAAGCCATCAGCCTGTTGAACTGATTCTTGTTGCGCAAGTCGCCAATGCCTTGCTCCTGCCTTTACTGGCTATGGTGATGATTTACCTGGCGGCGCGGGCTGACCTCATGGGGCCGCAAAGAAACCTGCGTTGGCAAACAGGGGTGGGCTACGTCGCCGTGGCCGTTTGTGCGTACCTAAGCGCCCAACGCTTTCTTTAACCCCAAATGCGGGCGCGGTTAATCACAGGTTAATTGCACGACGGGCCTGCGGGTTTCGCGCCATACCAAGTTACAGGTGATTGAATCTGTTTACAGACCCGCCAGGCTGCGAGATAACATCCAGTAAAGCCCGAAACCGCCGGCTGTTATCGCGAGGCCTTGATCAATCCGATGGGTGAGTGCCTGTTGATATTTTGTCGCAAGGTATCGAGTGAACACCGCCGCGCCCGCGATCCCCAGCTGACCCAATTCGATGCCCAGATTGAACAGTAAAAGCGACATGAACACCGCGTCCTCGGGTAATCCAATGTCTTTCAGCGCACCGGCAAAACCCAGCCCATGGATCAACCCAAAGCCGAACGCGATCACCCAGGGGTAGCGCCGGCTGAGGGAGTGTTTCTGGGTCATGGCTTCGCGAGCCAACAGCACGATGCTAAGCGCGATCACGACTTCAACCCACAGAGGAGAGAGGTGAAGCAAGTCGAGCGTTGAGAGGCCCAGCGTGATCGAATGGGCGAGGGTGAAGCTGGTAATGACGAAAAAGAGCGACCGCCAGCTGTTCGCCACAAGAAGTAGCAGCAGCACAAAGAGTATGTGATCAAAGCCGGTTAAAAGATGCTGGATGCCGAGCAACAGATAGGTTGGAAGGGAAGGCGTTGACGATTGGAGTTGAATCGATGGGTTTGCGCTTGAAACTAAATGGGTGCTGACTTCATCTGAAGGCGGCTCAATTCGAACGATGACCTCGAGCAGCTGCGAGGCGAGACCTTCGATCGCGACTGAATCGAGCGGCTGACTCCCACAATCAAAGGCGTGCGCCTCTCTCAGACGCAATGTATCGAGCCTAACCTCAGTATTCGCCTCGCCGCATGTGACCTGTGCGATGACGCCGGTCAGCCGAGTTTCGTTATCACGCTGTAACAGTCTGATGTTCCAAAGACCGTCCTCAGTGCCGCTCAGGTTCATGACCAAAGGCTTGAGCGCATGCGCTTCAGTTGAGGGCGAGGTAGAGGCGCCGATGACGCAACAGAGTGACCAGAACAACAAATGCTTAATCAGCGGTTGCATAGACCACCGGGTAGCGGGCTTTCAAGGCCGCCGCCGCTTCGCGACGTTGAGCTTGTTTGAGCGACTGCATGTAGTCGTATTGCAC
The DNA here is from genome assembly GCA_964481245.1 of uncultured Pseudomonadales bacterium. GTDB lineage: Bacteria > Pseudomonadota > Gammaproteobacteria > Pseudomonadales > Azotimanducaceae > UBA9926. Next base: position 1,944 of record CAYZUV010000218.1, on the reverse strand, counting down.
CTTATCGAAAACTTCCGAAAGTGCGAGAGTCCTCGCGGGTTCGCTTGAGGTAATGAACACGAGATGCTGTCCGTAAGGGCTTCGGATCGGACCCTGCCATTGATTGCTCAGATCAAGATTCAACGCCGCGGCGAATCCTGGTCCGAACGTGAAATCAACCTCGGTCGTTGATTTTCGGGTGAGCCGACTTGGAAGTAGGGTGTTCACCCCCAAGCCCTTGGGCGATTCACCGGCTTGAAGCTTCTTCAATACGTTGGATCCGTCGGCTTGCTCACTCAAAAGGATGTGTTCAAAACTAAAGCGCAGCGGTGCTTCATAGCGCGCTTGATTGGCAAGATAGAAATCTTCTATTGCCGTCTCAGTTAAAGACTGGTCAGGGACTTGCTCCACCAGGAAACCATATTTTTGGACCAAACGGCGTCTGACAATCAGGTCGTTCTCATTGAGGTTGAGGCGAAGCGCTTCGCGATAAAACAGTTCTTCAGTAAGCCAGTCTTCTGTCAGTGAGGATAATTGCTCGCTCGAGGGTGCGGCGCCCATTTGGGCAGCCCAACGATCCGCGATGTCTTGCTGCCTTGCTTGGTCGATGATGATCGAACGGCTCTCAGGATTGAGATGCTGATCAATCGCAAAAATAAGAAGGGCCAACCCCAGAAACCAGGTCAAAGGCTCGTTGATGAGTATGGAAAAAAACTTTCTCATAAAGCGTGTTAGACGATGCCTGAATTGCATGTACTTAAAGTCATTCAGCTCAAACAGCGTTGAGCCGCGCGCTCGCTAGCCTAGCTCACCTCTTGTTGGGAGGCTAGGGTCAACGCGAATTGTATGAGCTCAGCGACTTGAGATGTGTCATTCTTTGACGGGCAAGAGGGAGATACAAGATGAAAGGTCAGCACTTTCGAGAGCGATTGGCGGCGCGAGACGGCCGGTTTGTGAAGGTCTGCTGCATTCAGGATATTTCTGAAGCGCTTGCCGCTTTGTCTGCCGGGGCTGATGCATTGGGGTTTGTGGCGTCGATGCCCTCAGGACCTGGCCCCATCTCTGACACCCAGATCGCAAGTATTCTCAAGCAACTTCCTGCCGAAACCTGTTCATTTCTGCTGACCAGTCGAGAGACGCCCAACGACATTCTGCAGCATCTTGAAGAATGTCCGGCGGCAGTGGTTCAGGTGGTGCGCGATATTGGGCAAGATGGTCTTGCCGCGCTTCGAGAATCTCGGCCAGACGTCACTTGGGTTCAGGTGGTTCACGTGGATTCAGTTGAGGCGATCGAGCGGGCTCTTAAGATCGATGAGATTGCCGATGCCATTTTGCTCGATAGCGGTCGACCCAACGCCGCGCAACCCACGTTGGGCGGAACGGGCGAAACCCATGACTGGGAGATTTCAAAAACCATCACGCAATCCGTTTCGCTGCCCGTCTTGCTCGCGGGGGGGCTCCGACCGAACAATATTGCGTTGGCTCGTCATGAAGTGCGTCCGGCGGGGTTTGATCTTTGTTCGGGCATTCGTGTGGAGGGCCGTCTTGATGCGGTGCGCATGCGTGACTTTTTCGAAGCATTAGAGAAGGATTAGGATGACCGTGCGGCCGAAGGCTCCATAACGGCTCAATGCTTGGGAAAGTTTCGGACGATCTGCGTGGTCAGGCAGCCATCATAGGGGTAACGATTTTCAGGACTGAGTGCTTTCGCCTGGTATAGATGGGATGAGCCAAGCGCGTTGAAGGTGCTATCGGTTGTCATGACCGCTTTCTGCACTTCGGGCTCAGCCTATCCTTGGGAGCATCTCGGGATCCCGCAGATCGACCTGGCTTAGAGTCATACTTAACTCATCGGAGGCGCGTCTTAAGATGGCGCGCCCGCCGATCTCGACATTAGAAGGAGGCGTCCCATGGATATCGGCCTTTGTATCGCGAGTCATATTCTCGATGAAGATTATGTGGTGC
>CAYZUV010000217.1:0-4068 GCA_964481245.1 uncultured Pseudomonadales bacterium | reverse complement strand
GCTAAGCGGATGGGGAAATCTGCTTGGGATATTGCTGAGGAATACACGGCGGCGTTCATCAAGGATCTTGAAGCGCTGAACATTAAGATGCCGTCGATTTGGTGTAAGGCGACAGACCACATTCCCGAGCAGATTCAGTTTGTTCGGGAATTGGAAGCGAAGGGATATACCTACCAAACCGATGATGGCATTTACTTTGATTCTCAAAAGCTTGCTAATTATGGGCAGCTTGCTCGGTTAGACGTTGAAGGGCTCCGAGCGGGTGCTCGCGTCGAGCCGGGCGCGCGCCGGTTTGTGACGGATTTCGCGCTTTGGAAATTCTCCCCCAAGGGAGAGCAGCGGCAAATGGAGTGGGATAGCCCTTGGGGTGTCGGCTTCCCCGGCTGGCACATTGAATGTTCTGCGATGTCGGCAAAGTATTTGGGCGATTATTTTGATATTCATTGTGGGGGTGAGGATCACATACCCATCCATCACACGAATGAAATTGCTCAAACCGAGGCCGCACGCGGCACGCGCCTAGCGAATTTCTGGATGCATGGTTATTTCCTGCAGTTAGATAGCGCCAAAATGTCGAAATCGACAGGCGATTTTCTGCGCCTCGCGAGCCTTTCCGAGCGGGCAATTGATCCAGTGGTCTATCGCTACTTCTGTCTCACCGCGCACTACCGAACGCAAATGTCATTCAGCTGGGAGAGCCTTGAAGCAAATGCCACGGCGTTGAACCGGTTGTATAAGGCGTCCCACGAGTGGGGTTCGCCTGGGCATGTGATTGGATCGGTTCGCGATGCATTCCTTGCCGAAGTGAATGACGACCTGAACTTCCCAAAAGCGTTAGCGATTGTTTGGGATATGGTGCGCTCGGATGCCGATCCTTCGGATAAAAAAGCGACACTCCTTGAACTTGATCAAATGCTCGGTTTGGACGTTGGCGCCTGGGTTCCCAGAGAGATCTCGGTCCCAGAGCCGGTATTGATTCTCGTTGAAGCCAGGGAGGCTGCGAGAAAAGCAAAAGATTTCGCCGAAGCGGACCGTCTGCGTGACGAGGTCGCGTCGCTCGGGTTTGTCATTGAGGATACGCGACAAGGCCCCAAAATCCTGCCCGCCTAGAGGCCTAACAAATCTCAATGGTCGTTTTGGGGAAGTCCTCCTCAAACTGACCTTATGTGAGGCATGTTATTTCGGAGTACCACGTGAGGCGCCAGCGACGTTCGTTGGGCTTCACCGGGGCTCTCTTTCTTAAATCTAGACACCAGTCCTAGCGCAATGAGAAAACAAGTTGAGTCTCACCCAAGACTTCAGATTAGGAGTGATCGGGGCATTACCAGCTGGCAGCGACTCAATGTTGGGGCCGTTTTCGAAACCGCTCTTATGGGCGAGCAGCCGCTAGCGTTACAGTCCGCTAATGCTATTCTCCTGTCCACGAACTAAATTTTACTTGCTCTTAATGGAGGCAGCCCGTGGCTATTCAATGGAACCGATCTTGTCTACTTCTTGCATGGCTGTGTTCGGCTTTAGCGTCTAACGCGCTTGCTGCAGAGCCAACTTGGCCGGCGGGTTGGACCAAGCCTTATCCTGCACATCGGGTGATTGGGCCTCTGTTCAACGTAGGGTTTGAGGACCTATCTGTTTTTTTGATCGAGACCGAAGAAGGCCACATTCTGATTAATACCGGGCTCGAGGACTCTGTAGACGCCATTCAAAAGAATGTTGAGTCATTGGGTCTTGAATTCTCAGACATCAAGCTATTGCTTTGTATGCAGGCACATTTCGATCATGCGGCGGCGCTCGCAGAGATTAAGTTGCGAACTGGGGCGCGGTTACTTGCCACGCCAAAAGACGCTCGCGTGCTTGAAGCAGGCGGTAAGAATGATCCGCACTTTGGGCATGAGCCTTGGGCGTGGTTTGCACCCATTCAAGTGGACCGCTTGATCAGTCAAGATCAGGTGGTCGAGCTGGGTGATGTATTGCTGACGGTGCATGAGCATCCTGGCCACACGGAGGGAAGTACGAGTTTTAGTTTTTCGGTCGAAGAGGAGGGGCGGACCTACGAGGTTCTGATCGTCAATGGCGCCTCCATCAATCCTGGAAAGCAGATGTTTGTGAACCCGACTTATCAGGGTGTGGGCGACGACTTCAAAACGACGCTGGAAAAGCAACGGGCTCTGACGCCGGATATCTGGGTCGCCGCGCACGGGAGCCAGTATGGGCTTGACCGGAAACATGTGCCGGGTCAAAGCTACGATCCACTATCGTTCTTCGACCCTGAGGGTTATCGGCAAATGGTCAGCCATTATGAGCGTCTTTTTGAAAAACAAGTGGCGAACGAATTGAGACCGTCCGACGAGCCGTTGTGAATTCGGGCCCTCCGCTGGGTTACATTAGGGTCACATCTTGCGCTCAATCATTTCTCGATGAAAAAGATGACCAGATTCAAGGCACTCGAACATCTGCGTTGAACAGCTTATCGAGAGCTTCGTGTTTTGAAAGCACGCGGCGAACTTCTGAGGCGTGACCGCCCCGGGGCGTGCGATCTCTGGCGGCTGTACGTTAGAGCGTTCAGCACCTTGACTATCTGTCTACCTTGAGAAGTGGTCATATTCATTGCGAGCGTGCGCGCGGCGCTGAAGTGGTCGCTCCGGTAGTCTCTCGATTAACGTTACAATAGTTGCTGTTAATTAATGAAAAGGTCGGGCGCGTGGATTTGCGATTATTAGTGATTACAAGGGGGCGATGTTGAGCGCATTCTTTGATTTGGTCGCAGAGCGGCAACAGGCGATCGGGTCGCTCTTATGTGTTGGCCTGGATCCCGAGCTCAGCAGAATTCCCGAGCGCTACCGGCAACTTGAGCGGCCTATTTTTGAGTTTTGTAAAGATGTCATCGAGGTGACCAGTGATGTCGCATCTTGTTTTAAGCCGCAGTTTGCGCATTTCGCCGCGGCTGATGCGCTGGGCGACCTAAAAGATTTGGTGGCTTTGCTTCGGTCAGAAAATCTGCCCGTAATTCTTGATGCCAAACGAGGCGACGTTGGTAGCACCAGCGAGTTTTATGCCCGTGAGGCGTTTGACGTCTTCGACGCAGGCGCAGTGACGGTGAACCCTTATCTCGGTGGCGACTCCCTTGAGCCTTTCCTTAAGCGTTCTGATCGCGGCATTATTTTGCTGTGCCGGACCTCAAACCCGGGAGGTGCAGATATTCAAAACCGGCGCTTGGCAGAGGGCGGTGAGCTTTACGAGCATGTGGCTCGTCTCGCTGCAACTGAGTGGAATACGCAGCATAATGTAGGTTTAGTGGTCGGCGCGACGCGACCCTCAGAGTTAGCGCGAGTGCGTGAGATTGTAGGTGGAATGTATCTACTGCTCCCTGGCATTGGTGCGCAAGGCGGTGATGTGGCTGCGAGCCTTGCAGCCGGCGCTGGCGGCGGATTAATCATTTCTTCGTCAAGAGCCATCTTGTATCCAGCCGCAGGAACGCTCGATTCGGTCCGTCAAGTGGCTCTGGAAACAAGAGACGTCATCAATTCACACCGTCAATGATTAGGACTCAACGAATCGCACGAGTTGCACTCGCGCTTTGCTTGGGCATTATTCTTTGGTTTGCTCTCTCACCGAATCCGCCAAGCCCCGCAGGGCTGTTCGATTTCGACAAGGTCAATCATTTATTGGCTTTTTTTGTGCTCGCGGGATTGCTTGATTACGCCTCAGTGAACATCGCGCGATTCGAGGGCAAGGTATTACCGCTCATCGCTTTTGGGCTGCTGATTGAGGTGCTTCAGTATTGGGTGGGCTATCGCTATTTTGAGTGGGGTGACTTGATGGCGGACTGTTTTGGGGTTGCTGGATATGCTGCTTCGAGAAGTTTTTTGAGGCCGCCCATCGATCGGGTTTGCATCAGATATATTCATTAATCGTGCGCTTTTGATGGTCCAACGCTCACTTCTGCCATGTAAGGATTTTGATTCCTCGGGATGGCCCATTTTGGCCTTGTCAGTCGCCTATTTGTGAAGTCCTAAGTTGCTGAATTGCTTGGAGTCTAGGGCTTTTTGGGTCTGAGTCCCTAACGCTGAG
>CAYZUV010000216.1:0-4068 GCA_964481245.1 uncultured Pseudomonadales bacterium | reverse complement strand
TGGCCAACGGTGCCCCACTCGGTCACCATCATCGGCATTTCAATGCCAATGGATGCAACGTGCTCAGCAAGCACGGTGAGCATCCCGTAGACCTGCGTGCTCAGGAAATCAAGATCAGGAGCTCGGGCCTGTATCAACGCATAGGTGGATTCATCTAACCCCGCCAGGGCCGTGGTGGTCGGGTGGAGGCCATCTTCTTCGTGAATCATTTTAGAAATGTCATTCACAGCATCCCAAACTTTCGGATTGGTATGCATCAAGTTCAATTCATTTCCAATCATCCAACCGAGTAACGCGGGATGATTCTTAAACCGCCTGACCGCCGACCTTGCTTGCTCGAGCTGAGCCGTGACGGCGTCTTCGTCATCATAGTCAAACCCGAATCGCTCTGATGCAATATCCAAACAGACGAGGACCGTCATGCCTCGAGCCGCGGCTTCCTCGAGCACCCGACCGTCACCCACGCCCCACGTTCTGATCGAGTTGGCGCCCAGGGAACGCAGCAAATCAAGCTTGTACACGTCGCCCCCAGCGCCTTTGACATAATAGGGCTCGCCACCCCGCAGTAATTGCCAGCCCTGCGGCGTTTGCTCGATCACCACGGGTACCGGACGCCAATCTTGCGCTACCTCGCTTCCGTTAGAAGCGATCGCTAAAAGGCTGATCCATAAGATGCATAGCCGAGCCCAGGGGCGGTGACCTGTGTGCCGCAATACTCTGCCTGCTCGATTTCTGCTCGGCCTGTGATGCCACATTCTTTTCACCTTCCTTATCGAGTCTCTCACAACCCTGAACTCGCTAATTGCTCGGGCGTTAATCGAATCTCGACGCTGAGCGACGCCTCACTGTCACCCCCGACATAAAACTGAAACAACCCTGGCTCGACAAATCGCTCAGCCCCATCGTGGTAGGAAAGATCGGCCAACCCTAGCGTGAACTCGATGCCTTTCGTCTCACCCGCCTGAAGCTCAATTTTTTTATAGGCGACTAGCTCTCTAACGGGTCGAGCCACTCGGGCGACCGGATCTCTCATATAGAGCTGAATGGTTTCACGGCCAGCTCGTTGACTTACGTTCTGAATCTCGACTTGGACCCAGACGACGAGGTCATCACCGAGCCCAATGACCTCAGCGCTAAGGTTTTGATAGCGAAATTCCGAATAGCTTTTACCGAATCCAAAAGGGAATAACGGTGAAGGTTCGACATCCAAATGATAGGCGGTGTTGCCCGTCGAATACTGTTTCGCCCCAACGGGGATGTCGTCTATAAATTGCACGTCATCGCCCACGGGCGGTCTACCTGTGCTCCCTCTTCGGTAGTAGATCGGGATTTGCCCCACACTCCGAGGAAAACTAACCGGTAATCGACCACTGGGGTTCGTGTCTCCGACCAAGATATTTCTAATGGCGGGTCCAGACTGGGATCCAGGATGGAAGCAAAATAGCAACGCATCAACGTCACCCAGGATTTCAGTCAGCTGCAAAGGCCGCCCTGCCATGACCACCACGACCAATGACCGCGCCGCTTTGGCCACCGCTTTGAGAAGCTTGGTTTGATCGCCAGGGAGATCGAGTTCACTACGACAATGGGCTTCTCCTGAAAGCACTGCTTCCTCACCCAGTACCAAGAGCGTCTTATCTGAAGAGGCAGCTAATTTCACAGCATCTTCGATTCCACCCGCATCACGGGCGCGGCTGTAATCCAGTCCGGCGCAGAACGTCACCGAGCCGCCCCAGTGCGCTTCGAACGCCTGCAACGGCGTCTCACACTGACTTAGGTCAGCATCGAACGACCATGTGCCGATTTGCTCTGCCGATTGATTCGCCAAAGGGCCGATAATGGCTAGGGATCCATCGATATCTCGCCAAGGCAGGATCTGGCCATGGTTCTTCAGGAGAATGCAACTCTCTTCAGCCAGTTGCGTCGCGACTGTGAGCAACGCTTCTTTGTTCTGTTGCTCGCGTTTCCCGCCGCCCGCCAGGGACCCCCGATTATTCTCAGCGTCCAATAGCCCAGCCGCGTGCTTCAAGGTCAGCACATCCAAAACCAAAGGATCGATCAATTTCATGACTGAGGTGTCGAGCGCGGATCGATCAACCAAGTGCGTTTCATACAGCCCGCTCATCATGTCGATATGAACGCCCGCCTCGAGTCCCAGTTGAGCTGCTTGAGCACCATCTTCGGCAACGCCATGAATGGTTAACTCTGCTAGTGCTGCCCAGTCGCTCACGATCAGACCTGAATAGCCGAGCCGCTCACGCAATATCTGTCTCAACATGCGCTGATTGCTCACCCCGGGCTGCCCATTGATCTCGCTAAAACTGGGCATCACGGTCAGTGCGCCCGCATTGAATGCCGCCTCAAACGCCGGTAAGTAAAGGTTGAATAAATCTTGGTCGGAAAAGTGTGTTCGGTTGTAATCAATCCCACTTTCGCTTGCGCCATAGCCAACGAAGTGTTTGGGGCAAGCGAGCAACACGTGATCGAGATCCTCTTGGAAGCCCTGGACCGAGGCTCGAGCGAGACTCGCACTCAGAAATGGATCCTCACCGAACCCCTCTGCAATTCGCCCCCAACGCGGATCCCGCGACAGGTCGACCATCGGGGCGAAAGTCCAGTTCAGCCCCCTCATTGATGCAGCCTTGGCGGTAAGCGCACAAAAAACACGCAACAATTCGGGGTTCCATGTTGCAGCCAAGCCGAGGGGAATCGGCCCCATAATCTCAAAGCCGTGAACGATATCTCGACCAAAAAGCAATGGGATGCCGAGGCGGCTGGCGACCGCCGCCTTCCGTAAGCGTGCGATCTGCTCTGGGTCAACCACGTTGATGACGCTACCAATAAGCCCCGCTTCGACCCGACCGATGAGCTCAGGGGAAGCGACGTCCACTGAAACTTGATTCAACTGCCCTATTTTCTCGGCGGGCGTCATTTGGCTGAGGAGATGCTCTGCCCACTCCCTCGCCGCTAACCAACGCTCTGCGATCGGCTGGACCGTCTCTTCGGACAACTGATTTCTCACGTCAAACCGTTAGATCGCTTGTGTCGAAGCCCTAATCACAAGTTCGCAAGAGAACTGCGAGGATCGACTTTCAAATGTGCCGCCACTGATATTCTTGATCAAGCGGCTCACAGCGGTTTCCACCATCTCCGCAATGGGCTGGCGAACCGTGGTCAAGGGGGGCCATATTCTTTGCGCCAATGGCGTATCGTCAAACCCGACAACGGATAGATTCTCGGGGACATTCACATGACGCTCTTTCGCCTCAAAGAGAACGCCCGCTGCCATATCGTCATTACTGGCAATAATTGCAGTGGGCGGCTCAGTGAGTTCGAGAAGTTTCCCAGCCGCCAACCTGCCTGACTCAAAGTCGAACTCTCCAGGCACGACCAGTTCTGGTGGAAGTTCGAGTTGATATTCTTCAAGCGCGCGCCTGAACCCTTTTAGCCGAAGCCAAGTCGCGCCGTGGGAATCGATCCCTTTGATGAACCCCACGCGTTTGTGACCCTGCTCAAGCAAATAGGTCGTCACTGTATAGCTGGCCTCCTCGTCATCAGCGAACACTTGAATCAAGTCTGAATTGATCTGTCGGGGCGAGATTTGCGCGATAGGGACACCAAGATCCTGGAGCAACGCCTGAACATCACTAAGATCTGCCAGCGGCACAGGCAATACGACGCCTTCTAGACTCGACTGACGAACAAAATCTCTGATGGTTTCGAGCAAGCGGTCCTCAGGAAATGTGATTGGGCGCAGCAGCAGCGAATAACCCTCGGCCTCACAGGCCGCCAAAGCACCGCTCAACACTTGCTTGATATAACTGAATTCTTGAGGGTCTTGATAAACCAATCCAATGGCGTAGGACCGTTGGCCTGAGAGCCCTCTGGCAGCAGCATTGGGTTTGTATCCTAGCTTATCCACAGCAACCAAGACTCGATTCCGCGTCGATTGCTGGACATTTGGCTCTTGGTTAATCACCCGTGAAACGGTTTTGATCGAAACCTCGGCGAGTTTGGCGACATCAAAGATCGTCGGTCGCTTTTTCATCGCTACATTCATGGCCTCAT
>CAYZUV010000215.1:0-4079 GCA_964481245.1 uncultured Pseudomonadales bacterium | reverse complement strand
GCACACCACACATTAATCAGACTGAAAATCATCAGCGAGTACCGGAGACTCTCAACGCCATAATCTGCTGCCAAGTAGTCGCTCAAAATGCCTACGCCCTGTGGACCAAACCCCATACCAATGATGTTGAGCAAGAAGAGGCAAATCGCAGCAGCCACCGCCCGCATTTGCACCGGCACTAACTGCTGGACCATGGCAAAGGTGGGTGCAAGGTAAAACCCACCGAAAAATGCCGGGATTAAATAGACGACCAACGCCGACTTTAGATCCATGATTAAGAAGAACGCCACGAGGAACGGCACCAGCCCTCCCTTGCCGACGGCCACAACCCAGGCGAGCCAACGCGGGTCGCGCTTACCCAGCGTGTCAGCCAAGCGACCTGCCATGAAGGTCCCAAGACCGCCCACCACACCCGTCATCAACGCCAACGTCATGCCAGTCTCTGTTTGCGTGAGACCATGGGACCGAACAAAAAAGGCGGGTAACCAGAGCGTCATTCCATAGCCAACAAACCCTGCCAGCGATGAGCCGAAGATGACATGCCGGGCGGCCGGCGTTCGCCATAATGTGCGCGCCACTTCTTTGAAGCTTGGCGCTTTTGCAACGTCTTTGGGTTCAGCCTCAACGCCGCCCCGGGGTGGCTCAACGAGCGTGAACCGAACCAGAAGCGCAATCAGCAAACCGGGGAGCCCCACCACGATAAAGGTCGTTCGCCAGCCCCAGTGCTCACTCATCCAACCGCCACCCAGGTAGGCAATCAGGAGGCCCAAATTCACGCCAATGGCGAAAATCCCCATGGCGGTGCCTCGTTCCGATTGTGGGAACAAATCCGAAATCATGGAGTGTGAAGGCGGACTCGAGCCCGCCTCGCCAATGCCGACGCCGATACGCGCAAGCGCTAACTGACCATAGGAACCAACCAGCGCGCATACTGCCGTCATTCCGGACCAAATCGTGGTCGCAATCGCAATTATGTTTCGGCGATTCGACCGATCGGCCAACATCGCGATGGGAATCCCCAAGGTTGCGTAAAAAATGGCGAAGGTCAGCCCCACCAAGAAACCCATCTGTGTGTCGGAGGCATTGAGTTCTGTTTTTATGGGTTCGAGCAAGATCCCCATAATTTGTCGATCCACGTGGCTTGACGTGTAAACCAAGAGCAAAATGCCAAGCGCATACCACCGATACCAAGGCTTCTTAAGTGTGTCCGTATTTACCATTGCTTTCCCTTTAAAGGCTCACATTCTGCGAGCCCGATACCGCCGATGCCGCGACTCTGTCGACTTGGGCACCGAAGAGGTCCCGCAACATCCACCTTTGATTTTTCCTGACTGGGCGGCCCAGCGACCATCGCATCGCGCCTTTTTTAAAGAGCAACGCTCGGTACTGATTCGACCGACTGAGCTTTCTTATGCATCCCCTAACCGTTTGAATTGAGGCGCACGCTTTTCGATTAACGCCATAGCGCCCTCCGTAGCGTCTGGGCTCGCAACAAATTCGTTCTGGACAATCTCCGCCTCAGTTAGCGCGGCCACATAATCTTTACCCAGATGTTGATAGACCAGTCGCTTGGTGGCTGCCATTGCCGCTGGTGCCGAGGTGACGGCCAACTTCTCAACGTAGGCAATGGCTTCCTGTTCGAGCTGCGCATCGTCAACAACGCGCTCGACCAACCCATAGTCCTTAGCCTCGTGGGCGGTAATCTTGTCACTCGCCCACAGCAGGTCGAGCGCCCGGCCTGTTCCCACCAGACGCGGCAGTATCCAGCTGGAACCGTGCTCTGCAATCAGTCCGCGCTTCAAAAAAACGGTAGTGATCGCAGCCGATGCCGCCGCAAAACGAATGTCACTCATCAACGCCAGAATCAGGCCCCCGCCTGCAGCCACACCATTGATTGCCGCAATGATCGGCTTAGGCACTTCAAGCAAGTAAGAGAACATGCCCGGTAATTCTTTTGATTCGGCTGACGTTGGCGCTTCCGGACCGCTGTCATTGGCGCGTTGGGTCACTTCAGCGAGCACTGCCGAATCGAGCCCAGCGCAAAATCCACGGCCTTTACCTGTGATGATAATCCCAATAACGCCTGCATCCGATGTCGCCTCACGAATCGCAGCTTTGATCTCAGACAAGGTGTGGTAAGTCAGCGCATTAAGCTTTTCTGGTCGATTGAGCCTGATGACGGCCGCGTTCCCGAGTCGCTCGTATTCGATCTCTGTGTACATGATTTTTCTCTCGATATTGAATTTGTAGTCGGCTCAGTCGCCACTTCTTAGCAAGTCACATGACCCTCCAACCAGCATGGGCAACGCTTTGCTCAATTCGTTGCGGGTTCAAAGGTCACCCGTCGTTCACTCGCCGACCTTAGCAATCTCTCCTTTACGCCGATCAACCGCGCAAGGGAGCCACTAGATTCATGCGCATCCCACATAGCTCAATCTGTCGATCCGCCGTTCGACATCCCTCAACCTCCGCATCGCGGAGGATCGCCTCTGCATCATTTGCGATCAGATCAATCCCACCCAAGCCTTCAGGCCTACCGTCTATGCAAGCAACAAACCGAACAACCGCATTGTCCAAGGGCATGACAAACGCATCCCCAGACACTTCGAGCGCGACTTCAGCAATTTCCGCCCAGCGGCGCCCCACGCGCTCTGGATCATCACACTGCACTTCCGCGGCTGAGATCCCAAGCACCCGCTCGGTTCGCTTCGCACGCTGCCAATCAGGACCGGCCGGATGCCATGGCCCGTCAGGCGCCAGCGAGCCCTCACCGCGCTGCTGGTCGATCTCAAAGAAGCTTCCTCCGGTGTCTCTGGGGTGCAGTTGCATATTAATGAAAGCATCCGAGGTGTGGTCATGCACAATACGCACGCCGAGCGCATCCACCCGAGCGCGTCTCGGCGGGTGATCATCACATTGCGTGATCACCATATAGCCGCCGTCGCCTCCACGGCGATCCAGATAACGCCCGCCTGCAGTTCCCTCCTGTATCGGCGCGACCACTTCGAGTAATTGATTGCCGATGGGAAAAAGCGCGTTCTCCAATCCGAAGTAACCCACCCCAGGGTCCCGGAAACACACCTCTACACCGAGCACTTTGCAAATCTTCCGCTCAACGTCTGCTAACGTCTCCGCGACCCCTGCAATCTGTCTCAATCTCAACCACATGGCGGTTCCCCCTTTGCCGGTCGAGTCTCAACCATAGGGGAACACCTAGAGCGAGACAACCACATCAGCATGCCGACTGACGGGCGCCATTGCAGTTCAACTAACAACGAGCGGCGAGCCCCCTAGCCGACGCCTCGCCCGACGGGTATTGCGCCTTCAGTTACCCCACATCTTGATCGGTGACCAACGCTCGCGCTGAGGGGGCGAACTCTCGAAGCGATGAGCGTCTCCGCTTATGGCAAACACCTCGTAGCCGACGAAACCCACTGAAGGCTTCGTCTAATAGCCATCCGAAAGACCGTGACCCAAGCGCAAAATAAGGCTCAATAAGCCAAACCCTTGCGATCACCGTATTGGTGTTAATTCTGTTGACATTAAAAAGTATGAGCACGCCCAAGGCGCAAGGATTCAATCAGCGGCGGCCGGTCATCACCGCAATCTGCGTCTCGCTGCTCTGTCTTGCAGTTACCAGCGCCTGTTCAAGTCAAACCCCACCCACCGAGAACCCACTCGGCTCGACCAGGGTCGCCCCTTTCGATGGCTCTCGATTCTCGAATAGACAGCCGATGGATAAAGGGCTTACTGATCTTCTGGGCCTCGCTTGGCAGAGCGTCACACAGGCGACGCCCTGGCCGAACCATCGACCTGTTGATAACCAAGCGATTGACGCAGCGCCAGAGGGCATTCACGTCACCTTCATTAATCACTCAACATTCTTATTGCAGATCGATGGCGTTACGGTCTTAACCGACCCCATCTACTCAGAGCGGGCGAGCCCTGTGTCGTGGGCTGGGCCCAAGCGAGCGCACAATCCGGGCATCGTTCTCGAAGACCTTCCGCCCATCGATTGTCTACTGGTCAGCCATGACCACTACGATCACTTGGATTTTCCGACGCTAGAAACCTTGGCG
>CAYZUV010000214.1:2273-4089 GCA_964481245.1 uncultured Pseudomonadales bacterium | reverse complement strand
CGACTTAAATACCGAGAGGATTGATCAGTGAGAATCGGAATTTGCGGAGCTGGGACGGTCGCCTCAGGCGTCGTCAGTATTTTGCGAGAGTCAGAGGGGCTCAAAGCGCGGCTCGGGTCTAACGCTATCCAGATTACCGCCATGGCCTCCAGGCGAGCTTCTGATAATCCAGTCTTTGCGGGTATCCCATTCGAACTTGATGTGTTTGCAATGCCCCATCGTTCGGATATCGATGTCATCGTGGAACTGATTGGAGGGACTGACGATGCATTGAGGCTGGTGAAGGTCGCTTTGAGCGAGGGGAAGTCCGTGGTGACCGCGAACAAGGCGCTGCTAGCGCACCACGGAGCTGAACTCATGGCGCTTGCACAAAGCCGGGGTGTATCCCTCCTTTTCGAAGCCGCGGTCTGCGGTGGTATTCCGATCATAAAAGCGTTGAATGAGAGCTTTGTGGGTAACAACGTGCGGGGTATCGCTGGCATCATCAACGGAACAACCAATTTTATTTTGACCCAGATGGCGGAGCCCGGTGCGAATGCATCATTTGATGCTGTGCTGACTGAGGCTCAGCGTTTAGGTTACGCCGAGGCAGATCCGACGTTCGATATTGGCGGTATGGATGCCGCGCACAAGCTAGCGATCATGGCGGCGCTTGCCTTTGATGAGCCGCTTCAAATCGAGCAAGTATTTACGGAGGGGATTCAAGAGATTGACGGTGAGGATCTCAAGTGGGCTGAGCGTCTTGGTTATAGAGTCAAACACTTAGGGATTGCGCTTGCCGACGACACGTCGCTCGAGATGAGAGTTCACCCTGCACTGGTACCCGATCAATCTCAACTGGCCTCGATTCAAGGCGTCACGAATGCGGTCAATGTGATCGCACAACCTGTGGGTGAAACATTGTTTACCGGACCAGGCGCGGGTGCGGGACCCACGGGCAGTTCAGTGGTCTCTGATCTGTTTGACCTTGCTCGAGGAGCCCCCACTCGGCCCCCTCAGTCGCTTGCGGAAGACCAAGTTTCCCGTAAAGCGAAATCCATGCTCGAAACTAAGAGTGGTTGGATGTTGAGGCTCAATGTGCGCGACCGACCAGGCATGATGTCTCAAGTTGGGTCCATACTCGCGGACCATGGACTGTCCATCGATCAAATTCAACAACGAGACGCGCCTGACGGCACGACCACGGTGGTGATGATCTTGGACTCTGCGGTCGAGCGCGATTTTCAAGCATCTTTGACGGCGCTCAAATCGCACCCTGACGTGATGCCGGGCGCGCGAGCCATTCGAGTCTTCGATCCAGAATCTATTGGTTAGCTCTATATTCAAACGTGCAACACCGGGTCGCTATGACCTGAGTGTTTGGGGCATCGGTTGTGGAAGATCGGAGCAACTGGGTTCTGAGCAATCGTTCATTGAAGCGAGAGATGAGTTGCTTGAATGAAGGGCTGTTGCAGCAATGACTGGGGCCCCGCTGCAATCTTTTACCAAAATCCCAGGCGTGCATGACTTAAGATTACCTAAGCCGCCATTTTGGTTTCGAGACATGCCAGCAGTCTCTGGATGGAGTGGCGGCCCACCTTGGGCACGGGGTATTGAGTCGAATAGCTAGAGGCCGCTCAAAGCTTCGTTTAAAATCGCGGGCTTCAAGCAGCGCAGGTGCCTTTTTGCCTTCGTCGAGCAGGCGATCAAAGGATTGGGACATTTATGGAAATCAATAGCATCGTTTCGGGGATCAAAGATGGTCAAGCACGCGTTGACGTGCTGAGGGGGTACCTTTGACTACGAAACGAAAAAAGATCGATTAGCCGAAGTTGAG
>CAYZUV010000214.1:0-2173 GCA_964481245.1 uncultured Pseudomonadales bacterium | reverse complement strand
CTGAGGGGGTACCTTTGACTACGAAACGAAAAAAGATCGATTAGCCGAAGTTGAGCTAGAACTAGCAGATCCTAAGATTTGGGATCATCCAGAACAGGCACAGAAATTAGGTCAAGAACGCTCAGCACTCGAGACCGTGGTGAAAACCATTAATCGTTTGGATGAGGGGTTTTTAGAGCTCGAAGAAATCCTCGCGCTCGCGGTGGAAGAAAAGGATGCCGATCTTGTATCGGACGCTTCCGCAGAACTTGATCGATTTCAAAAGGATCTAGAGGCGCTAGAGTTTCAACGCATGTTTTCGGGGCAAATGGATGCCAATTGCGCCTATCTCGATGTGCAATCGGGATCAGGGGGAACCGAAGCTCAGGACTGGGCGGAGATGCTGCTTCGAATGTACCTTCGGTGGAGCGAATCCCAGGGTTTTAAAGCAGAGATCGTCGAACTCTCTGAAGGAGAAGTGGCTGGGATCAAATCAGCCACCGTGCGGGTGGATGGACCCTACGCTTACGGTTGGCTCAGAACAGAAACCGGCGTTCACCGGCTGGTCCGCAAGTCCCCGTTCGACTCAGGTAACCGCCGTCATACCTCCTTTGCGTCGATTTTCGTGTCGCCCGAATTGAATGATGATATCGACATTGACCTGGATATGAACGAGGTCCGTGTCGACACCTACCGAGCGAGTGGTGCTGGAGGGCAGCATGTCAATAAGACGGACTCAGCCATTCGCTTGACGCATATACCAAGCGGCATTGTTGTGCAGTGCCAAAATCAACGATCGCAACATAAAAACCGGGATCAAGCCATCAAGCAGCTCAAAGCCAAGCTTTACGAGATGGAAGAACAAAAGCAAAAGCAAGCGCTTCAAGCAATCGAAGACGCCAAGTCGGATATCAGTTGGGGAAGTCAGATTCGATCTTATGTGCTGGATTCGGCCAGAATCAAAGATTTGCGAACGGGCATTGAAACATCAAACACCCAGAACGTGTTAGATGGCGATCTGAATGCGTTTATTGAGGCAAGTCTGAAGCAGGGCCTTTAGTGTCCGTAAGAGCAGTTGGAAGCAGGTTATGAGCGAACAAGAAAATACAGAAGACTTACCGTCATTGATCGCGCAGCGTCAGAGTAAGTTAGACCATCTTAAAGACGAGGGGAAGAATCCCTACCCTAATGATTTCAGAAGGTCAGATGTGGCGGCCGATTTGCACGCTGCTTTTGATGGCTTGGAGAAAGAGGAAATCGAATCCAGGAGCGTGAGCGCATCGGTGGCTGGCCGGGTGCTGCTCAAACGGGTCATGGGGAAAGCGAGTTTTTTGACCGTTCAGGACTACTCAGGCCGCATACAAATTTATGTCACGCGCGACGCCTTGGGTGAAGCAGCGTACGCGGCCTTCAAGACGCTCGACATTGGTGACATCGTGGGCGTTGAGGGGACGCTGATGAAAACAATGAAAGGTGAACTCTCGATAGACGCAGCATCCGTGAGGTTGCTGACGAAATCATTAAGACCCCTGCCAGAGAAGCACAAAGGACTCACAGATACTGAAACGCGATATCGACAGCGCTACGTTGATTTGATTGTGAATGAGGAGTCGCAATTGGTTTTTCGGCGTCGCGCTGAAATTATTGACGGCATCCGACGTTTTCTAATCGACCGACGGTTTATGGAAGTCGAGACACCCATGATGCAAGCCATCCCTGGTGGCGCCACTGCACAACCCTTTGTGACGCATTACAACGCGCTAGATCAACAGATGTATTTGCGTGTTGCGCCTGAACTTAACTTGAAACGTCTGGTTGTGGGTGGCATTGAACAAGTCTTCGAAATCAACCGCAATTTCCGCAATGAGGGGGTTTCGACGAAACACAGCCCCGAATTCACCATGTTGGAATTTTATTGGGCCTATGCCGATTACAACGATCTGATGGACCTGACCGAAAATTTGTTTCGGGTGCTCGCGGACAACGTCCTTGGAAAATTGCGGTTTAGCTACCAGGGCGCCGAAATCGACTTTGGTCAGCCCTTCGCTCGAATGACCATGCGTGAGTCTATCCTTGCCTATTGTGCTGACATCACTGCCGCAGAGGTCGACGATGCATCTTCTTGCCGACGGTTGCTAAGCCAAGCTGGCGTTGCCATCAAGGAGGAATGGGGGCTTGGGCGCCTGCATCTTGA
>CAYZUV010000213.1:0-4120 GCA_964481245.1 uncultured Pseudomonadales bacterium | reverse complement strand
CAACGATTGGCAGCTTAAGCGATACTTCGAAATCATATAGACTTCGCGCCGAAGGTGAGGATTGGGCCCAATGACACAAAGTGTGCGGGTGCTTGGCATATTAAAAGCGGATTCCGTAAACCCTGATTTGCAGGTGACGCACGGGGATTACACGGATATGTTTCAGTCAATATTCCGTGTGGCGGACCCCACGCTCACGTTCAACATTTATGATGTGCTCGCTTCTCAATATCCGGACAATATTGACGAATGTGACGGTTATTTGATCACCGGAAGCAGGCACAGTGTCTATGAACCGCTCCCCTGGATTCAAAGACTGGGCGAATTCGTTGTCGAATTACACTCAGCCAGGAAAAAGCTCGTTGGAATATGCTTTGGTCATCAGTTGGTTGCCCATGTGCTGGGTGGGCGAACAGCAAAAAGTGATCGAGGATGGGGTGTCGGTCGACATGTGACTCGACTCTATGATGCCAGTCACCCCGATTGGCCAAGTGAGTTTGCGCTGCTGTCCAGTCATCAAGATCAAGTCCAGGAGCCCCCGCCAGACGCCGAGATTATCGCTCAAAGTGATTTTTGTCCCATCGCAGGCATGACGCTGGGGCAGCATATCCTAACCCTTCAAGGACACCCGGAGTTTACAAAAGACTACGCGCGAGATTTGCTGGGCGTTCGTCGAGAAGTGCTGGGAGAGTCTCTATACCAGGCGGGGCTAGCCAGCTTAGCTGAAGATGTACACCAGCTCGAGGTTGCACGACTCATCTTGGACTTTTTGTTTGATGGGCCGAGCGCGGGCGCGCTAAGCGCTCAGGTTCCAAAATGATGACACTCCGTGTGTCCGCGAGCTCATTTGCGCGAGCTAGCGTCCTCGGAGGGACTTGCGAGTCGCCAGGTCCGCTCAATAGACCCTCTCTGCGCGGTCTGATGGTCTTGCCCCTCGGTGGAAGGCCTTCGAGCGGATGGTCCCTCAGGCGGGTCGACCTATCTCGGCTGCCAAGCTAGCAGCGCTCATCGTGTCTATTTTCCGATCAGGCGACATCAGAGGTCGCTATCCTGACCAAGTCAATGAATCCTTGGCGTTTGCTCTGGGTCGTTTCCTGAGGGAACGACTCGGTTCGCCTGCCTCGATTGCCCTCGCGCGAGACACGAGAGCCAGCGGTGAATCGCTCTTTGAAGCCTTGGTGAGCGGACTTTCAGGTGCCGGTCATCAGCTAATCGATTTGGGGGTTGTCCCGAAGGAAGTAGCCAGTTACGCGCTGATTAAGGAGATTGCTGACTTGGCTGTCGTGGTCACTGCGAGCCATCATCCCGCTGGTATGAACGGATTCAAAATTCTCGAGCGGCCAGGGGCATCCAAGCCCACGGGGGATGTCATTCAGGCGTTCAACCATTGGTTGCCCCATTTCGACAAGCGAGATCGAGCTCGAAGCTCGGAAGCGCTGATTCAGTTGGCGTTAGCCGATCAATACGCCGATTGGCTGATCGAACGATTGCCATTACCTGCGGTCGTCAGTCCGCTTCTGGTCTGCGGGTTGGGAGGCACTGCCGCATCCGTCGCCGACCCCTTGATCGAGAAACTAGGGTGGAAAGCGACAAAGCACCAATGGAGGCTGGGGGCGCTGCCCGAAGAGGGTCCAGACCCAAGACTCCCAGGAAACAGGAAGCTGATCCAGGGCGCCATCTCTAAGGCTGATGCCACCTGGGCCGTTGCGTGGGACGGCGACTGTGATCGATGCGTGTTTTTTGATCGAGCAGGTCACGAAATCGCAACGGCCTACGTTAATCAGATACTGATTGAAAGTTTGCCAGTCATGTCGAGTTCGCTTTGTGTCACTGACGGTCGCTCAGTCTTTAACGCGGAGACAGCGCTCGCAAGACGAGGGGGTCATTTGCAAGTCGTGGAATCTGGATCTGTTTGGGTCCGTCGCGCCATGATGGCCTCTAGCGCTGCTTATGGTATGGAGTCGTCTTCACACCACTATTTTTCGGACTTGTCCGGCTTTGATTCGGGGTTTCTCGCTTTTTTGAAGACGGTGTCTGCACTCGAGCGTTGGGGCGGCGATATTGAAGTGGCTCGGGATGTGTGTCGGGAAGATGCGCGTTGCCTGGCTGAAATGACGATCACCGATTTATCGATGGCTCAGGCGATGGACCGGCTTGAGAGTGGCTTCGGGCGGTTTCGACAAAAGGTCAGTGATACCAGTAGCCAAGTGGTTTTCAGCGAGGCAGAGGACTGGCGGGTAAGCTTGCAGGCATCGAAGACTGAATCTGCGCTTCGTGTGAATGTGGAAACCAAAAATCCTTCGAGGTCGATTGAGGCGTTAGGGGAGGAATTCTTAGCGTCCATGGGAGTCGCTGTGGATAAGGCGGATGCGCCAAGCGAGCGGCGATTGTCTCGGCATGCAGTGATTGCGCTATGATCAGGATGTGGGTTGTTATCAATTGAATCCGTTGAAAAGCCAAACTTGAAGCTCCAAAACATCAGGATTTGGATGGTGTGAAGGGGAACGATTGCTCAACAAGGCGCCGACTGTGTTGATCTGGGGGAATTAGCGATGACCGATGCACATCCCTACGCTGCGATGGTGAGTCCAAAGACCTACGCGGATCCGGCGGCTTTTAATGCGCTCACGGCGGCGTTCCGTGCGTCGGATCCCTTGCCTTGGATCGAAAGTGAGACGCACAAGTCGTTTTACATCGCAACTAAACATGCCGACATCGTAGAAATATCGCGTCAACCTCAGCTCTTCAAAAACACGCAATGGTCTGTTCTGCAATCGAAAGAAATTGAGGCTCGCCAGATGGAGCAGGGAGGCGCGCTTCGAACGCTGATCCACATGGATGAACCTGACCATGGCAAATTCCGCGCATTAACCAAAGATTGGTTTATGCCCGAGAACTTGAAGAAGGTTGAGTCTGCTGTAAGAGCCATTGCTGATCGAACGGTCGACGATATGCTAGCCAAAGGACCAGAGCTCGATTTCGTCAATGAAGTGGCTGTCTGGTATCCGCTGCGTGTCATTATGTCGATTTTGGGCGTGCCAGAAGCCGATGAGCCGCTGATGCTCAAGCTGACCCAAGAGCTTTTTGGCGCTGATGACCCTGATTTGAAGCGGGAGATCGCCTCAGATGAGGATCGGATGCAGACGCTGATCGATTTTTTCAATTATTTCAACGCGTTGACCGCAAGCCGTCGAGCGACTCCGACCGATGATGTCGCGTCTGTCATCGCGAACGCTGAGGTTGATGGCGCGCCCATTGGCGAACTCGAAGCCATGTCCTACTACATCATCATCGCGACGGCGGGACACGACACCACCAGTTCCTCAACAGCGGGGGGACTGCATGCCTTGATGACGCATCCTGGTGAATTCAAGAAGGTGAAGGACAATCGCGCCATTATCCCGCTTCTAGTTGAGGAATCGATTCGATGGACGAGTCCCGTGAAGCACTTTATGCGTTATCCAGACCGTGATTGTCAGATACGTGGGAAAACCGTTCAGGCGGGGTCGCCGATTATGTTGCTTTACCCGTCAGGGAATCACGATGAGGAAGTTTTCGATCGACCCGATCAATTCATCGCTGATCGAAGACCCAATCGACACCTGGCTTTCGGGCATGGTGCGCATCATTGCTTGGGGAATTTGCTCGCCAAGATGGAAATGAGGATGTTGTACGAGGCTTTGTTTGAGCGAATCGCGTCTTTCGATCTGATCGGGGAGGCTCGATGGGTCGAATCCACCTTTGTCTCAGGATTGAAGACGTTACCCGTGCGGATCAGGCCCGCCTGAGCTGGCAGAATTGGAGGGCACGATTCTCACCGGCAGGTTTTTTTTTACACAATGATTCGTTAGGTCGATGGACTTAATGTGAGTGCCATTGGTGGAAGAACATGGGAATCAAAAAGACAACTGAGGCACCCGAGATAAAAAAAGAGATGCACAGTAGCGTTGACTTAAATCAAACTGGAGGGGTAATCGATCGGATGCAGATGCGTGATCTAGGTCGAAATCCACAAAGTTAGAAGCTACCAAGAAACGACTCGCGGAGATAAGTGCCGCAGCGGAATTCTGCTGAAGAATTCGGTCATTAAATTGAAAACGAAGGGAGTCACCATGGCCAA
>CAYZUV010000212.1:0-4140 GCA_964481245.1 uncultured Pseudomonadales bacterium | reverse complement strand
AATTCAATTCATCCTCGAGACTCTCGAGCTCGAGCGCGTGTTGGCCATAATCTTCTAGATCCATGAAGTAGGCGAAACGATCGTCTGTGTACGAAAATTGCGCTGTGCGCTTCTGACAATCAATTTCAGCAAAGATTTCGTCCCCTTTGCTTGAGACCTCTCGCTTCTGACCATTTAATAAATTTTCAAACTTGATCTTGTATAGTGTCGCAGCACCTCTCGCTGATGGACTCTTCGCCTCAACTTGTTTGACCAAGTGGGGGGCACCCTCAATTTCAACTATCTGACCTCGTTTTATATCGCTCGCCTTGGGCATCGCTTTGTTCTTCCTATTGTTTAAGGTGACGCACCTTTTTAGGGTGACGCAATGGGGCGTCCTAAAATTTCGTTAAGGAATCCAGCCACGCAAGCAACAGCGCGTTGGTGGCCTCCGGCTCTTCTTGTTGGATCCAGTGACCACAAGGCAATGTGTGGATTTCCGCTTGGGGCACGGTATCGCGCATGTCCAGTTGAGGCACGGTATCAAATTCGCCGTAAATCATGAGTGTCGGTTGCGTAATCGCTTGGGGAACCCCAGCCGTGGTTTCCCAGTTGCGCGTAAAGTTACGGTACCAATGACAGGGCGCCATCAACCCGCCTCGTTCAAAAGCATCGACAAATACCTGCAATTCGGCATCGCTCATCATCAGTTTTCCCGGTAGCGGGCTAGCTTCTTGCTCCCAAAACCTGGCACCCAATGGGCGTTTCTCATCCAACCACTGCTCAGTCCGATAGAGGCGCTTCAAAAAGCCCGACACATCCGCTTCCATCACGCGCTCGGCAACCCCGGGCTGATGATTGAAGTGCACGATGTAAAAGTCCTCGCCAAGTCGCTCAGCCCAAAACGCGACGGGATCGCTGACCTCTCTGGCTCTGAAAGGCACCGAGAGATTGGCAATCGCGCGCACTCGGTGCGGGTGAAACAACGCCAAATTCCAAACATTGATCGCTCCCCAGTCATGCCCAACGAAAATGGCATCCTCGAAGCCATAGTGGTCAAGCAACGCCACCAAATCACCCGTCAAATGATGAATGTCATACTCGGTAACGTTGGCCGGTCGGGAAGATGCCCCATACCCACGTTGGTTGGGGACAATACAGTGGTAACCTCGCTCAACGAGTACCGGTACCTGGTGTCGATAACTGTAAGCGTGCTCTGGCCAGCCGTGGCACAAGACAATCGGTACGCCCCCTTGCCCCGCCTCGTAAACCTCGAGCGTCGCATCAGGGAGGTGCACCATCTTGGAATTTGGGAACGTCACTCGGTCATCCTCTCGAATCGGCCGAGAATGTAGCGAGAGTCCTCGCCGGTTGCAATCATCTTTTACGACTGATCAGGCTTCTCCCATTGACTCACGCACTGGCCATGCCAGAATCGAGACTCTTTTGTTAAGGAATTCGCTATGGCCATTGGTATTGTCGCTACGCTAGAAATCAAGCCCGGCTCTAACGCAGACTTCGAAGCCATCTTCAAAGAGTTGGCAGCAGAGGTTCGAGCAAATGAACCGGGCAACCGATTTTACGAGCTGCATAAAGCACGCAACAGCGAGACCACCTATGTGGTACTCGAGCAGTATGATGACCAAGCGGCAGTAGACGCACACAATCAATCTGAGTACTTCAAACGTCTTGGCGGCGCCATGGGCCCTCACATGGCCGGGCGGCCCAGCATCCAGATGCTAGACGCCGTGTGACGCTTTTGGCCTAACAAGCCAACGGTAGCGCGCTAAAGAATCTTCGCCGCCAGCCAGACATCAGCACTGACATCAGCACTGATTGAAGCTTGCACAAACGCTCTGCCTTCACGGGCGGATTGTTGCTCAGGCCATTTGCGCATACAGGTACGGCAGGGAAACGTCGAGCCGATAGTCGATACCTGAGTGGGTATCGTCGAATTCCTCGAACCTCGGGCCCAACCCCCTGGCTTCGCAAGCGGCCATAAAGCGCCTGGCACCATAGACCAAGTGGTACTGATCCCGACGGCCACAATCAATGAATAACCCCGAGAGATTTGCCAAACGACTGGCCTTCTTATCGTCTTGCACCTGGGTGAGCGGATCAAAGGCGAGCCACTGCAACCAGCGCGACTCGATGCGCTCACCGGTAAACGGATCCAGTGGCAACTGCACTCCCCATGGTTGGTCTGGTGCCGGATCGTACGAGGCGCAAAGCGCTGCGATCATTAAAAATTGGAAGTCACCACCGCCCAACCGTTTCTTCGCTTGAATTCGGTCGAGGGCTCCAGTGAGAGTGACGCCCTGCTGCTCCAAATAAAGCAGCGCATGAGAAAGGTCTGCCGAGTATCCCAACTCAAAGCCCATGTCACCCGAATGGCAGGCGGCCGCAGCCCAGTGCTCACCGTGGTTTAGCACCTGATGCAGCGCGCCAAAGCCACCGCTGGATTTGCCAAAAAGTGCTCGGCCGCTAGGATCCCTTCGAACCGGATGGCGAGCCTCCAGAGCCTCAAGCAAATCGGTATGCAGCCAGGTGGCCCATTGCCCAGTCACCGGTGAGTCCACAAATTGATTGCCGCCAAGAGAGGTAAAGCTATCCGGGAACACCCAGATCGCGGGTCCCAACTGTCCCTCATCTTCGAGCCGATCAATTCTCTGGAGCAGGGTTTCCGAGAAGGCCTTCCACCCCATATGGCCCAAAGCTGAGTTTGTGAACGCAGCAAGATCGATGAACACGGGGTATTGATCATCATCTGACTCACAAAGGCTCGACCGGTACACCCCAACTTGTCGCGTGATCGGGTCACCCAGCGTATTTGTCAAGCGCTCGGACGTAATCTCAAACGTTTCGAGCCGACCACGCGGCGGTGTAAATGGGTGGCGTGGCATGGATGTTATCCCGGGGACCCAGTGGCCTCTGTGGATTCCATGCCAGAGAGGCGACGTTTGAGGTCTGCCAAATCTTCAAAGAACAAGTAAATAGATGGCACCACCAACAACGTGACAAGGGTTGCGAACAAGACGCCAAAGGCAAGGGATACCGCCATGGGGACCAAAAACTGCGCTTGCACGCTGGTGTTAAACATGAGCGGCATCAGCCCCACAAACGTCGTCATCGAGGTTAATACAATCGGTCGACATCGGGACGTGGATGCCTCAATCACGGCCTGCAACAGCGGCTCTCCCGCCTCGCGTCTTTGATTAATCGCGTACACTAAAATGAGAGAGGAATTCACGACGACACCGGCTGCGGCGATCATGCCAAGGATCGACATCATAGCGAGCCCACTGACAAGCCCCGCAAGCTTCATAATCTGGTGGCCCCAAATCGCGCCCACAAAGGCGAAAGGAATGACGCTCATAATCATGAACGGCTTGCTATAGGAGCTGAGCGGGATCGCGAGCAAGGCATAGATCGCAAACAAAGCGATCAGGAATGGGAAGATCAAACTGACCAGGTATTCGCCACTCTGACGCTGTTCCCCCTCGAGACTCAGCGATACCCGAGGATGTTCCTGCAAAATGACCGGGAAGAAGGATCCAGACAAATCCGCGATCACCTCGTCCGCAGTGATTTGCGTTCGGTCGACATCGGCCGTGACATTAACAACGCGCTGACGTTCGGTCCGTTTGATACTGGAATAACCCTGACCCAGCATCGCGTTGGCAACCGTTCTAAATGGAACTTCCGACCCTTCCAACGTGCGCACTCGCATGTCATCCAGGCTAGCAAGCGACTCTCGCTCAGCTTCGGTGTATCGAACCATCACTCGCACGTCATCACGCCCGCGCTGGATTCGCTGAGCTTCCTCTCCGTAGAACGCTTGCCTGACTTGTTGCGCGAGCAGCCCGAGAGACAAGCCGAGTGCCTCACCTTCGGGCGTCATCTGCAATTTCAGCTCCTGTTTTCCAGAGCGAAACGAATCCGTGATATCAATGACCCCAGGGTAGCGCGCGAGAGCCTCCCGAAACTGCGCAGCCACTTCACGCAACTCGTCAACGTCGTCACCCGCCAATTGAATATCAATGGCGTCTCCCACTGAAAACAGTGAACTATTAAATTTGAGCTCAACTGCGCCGGCGATCGCCCCAGAGCGCTCGCGCCAAGCAGACGCCACTTCACGGGTTGTGATGCTGCGACTTTGAC
>CAYZUV010000211.1:0-4145 GCA_964481245.1 uncultured Pseudomonadales bacterium | reverse complement strand
GGGTCCGCAGCTTCTTGCAGCGCCACCGCACACGTGGTTTCACCGGCCGCAATGGAAGGTAAGAGCGATTCCTTTTGCGCCTCTGAACCCGATAGCAGAAGAGCTGGGGCCGCCAAGCTTAGAGTTGCGACAAACGGCTCAAGCACCAGCCCTTTGCCTAATTGCTCATGTAGGAGCATACGGTCGATCAAATCGCCCCCCAGGCCACCAAAAGTTTCGGGTAACGTCAATCCGACCCAGCCTAGCTCAGCAAAGGCTTGCCAATGCGATCGGCTGTATCCGAGATCAGATGAGACAAGAGTTTGTCGATGGGCTAAGGGATACTCAGTTTGAATGTAACGTTCGACTGAGTCGATGAATAGCTGCTGCGTTTCAGTGAGTGAGAGATCCATGAGTCTTAACCTATGCCCAACACGTTCTTAGCGATCACGTCCTTTTGGACCTCACTCGCGCCTCCATAGATGGTGGTTGCTCGGCCGCCGAGATAGTGCTGCGTAGCGCCCCTGGCGAATCCGGGGCCGGGTGAATGGAGCCCCCAGGCTGTGCCGAACATGCCAGCGGCCTCAAGATTGAGTTCTGAGATTCGCTGCTGAATTTCGGTGCCCTTAAGTTTTAGGATCGAAGACTCCGGTCCTGGGCTGCCCCCCGCAGCGACTTGAGCCAAGGTACGCAATTCGGTGAATTCAAGTGCCAGCAGTTCGGCCTCAAGCGCGCCAATCTTATTCTTAAAGCCCGGTTGATCGAGCAGGGTGCCCTGGCCCAACGGAATTGACTTGGCGTTAGTTTTCGCTTTTTCGAGCGCTAAGACCGAATTTTGAATACCGGCGAGTCCTGTCCGCTCGTGGCTGAGTAAGCCTTTAGCGTAAGTCCAGCCTTTGCCCTCCTCACCAATGCGTTGGTCCACGGGTACCTTCACGTCGGTCAGGTAGACCTCATTCACTGAGTGGCTGCCACCCAGGGTGATGATGGGTCTGACTTCGACCCCGGGGTCATTCATTGGGATCAGTAAAAAGGTAATGCCCTCTTGCTTGATGCCCGTGTTGTCGGTCCTGGTGAGGCAGAACATCCAGTGGGCAATATGGGCAAGCGTGGTCCAGATTTTCTGACCGTTCACCACGTAATGGCTGCCATCGCTACTTAAGACGGCGCGAGTTTGTAGATTAGCGAGATCCGAGCCGGCGCCAGGTTCGGAGTAGCCTTGACACCAATTCACGCTGCCATCGCGAATACCCGGCAGAAAACGTTCTTGTTGCGCCTTGCTGCCATACTGCATCAAGATCGGCGCAAGCATGCCCACGCCAAATGGTAATACTGGTGGGGTGGGCTGTTTGGCCATTTCCAGATCGAAAATATATCGCTGCGTCGGCGTGAACCCAGGGCCGCCAAATTCCGTGGGCCATTTGGGTACATCCCAGCCGCCTTGATCTCGCAACGCTTGGAACCACTCGCTGCGTTTGGACCACATGGCCTGGCCTTTGGGCAGGTGCGCGTCGATGAAAGCTCGAACCCTACTTTGAAACGCGAGATCTGCTTCGCTAAACGTGATATCCATGGGCTGTCCCTATCATTGTTGGGTGCATTCTAAAGCGATGAACCCTGTGATCGCTGATCAAAATAAAAGCGACGCCTACTGGCCATCATCGCTCTCCTGAGCTGAAAGAAGCCAACACGATCGCCGAGTAACGGGAGAAATGATATCGCAGAAGCGCCTCGCGCTCTGTTCTGACCGAAAATCACCCGCGCGCAGGCGGTAAAGGGGGGCGTCACTTGGTGTTGGTTGGTAGACACTGACCGTGTAGGGGAGGCCTGCAAGCAGTTGCGGAAATTCCTGATTCAGAAATCCCCATAAATCGATCGCTGCGGCTTTTGTGCGCATCGCGGCCAATTGCACCCGGAAGCCGCGCTCGAAGCTGCTGGCGTTCGACAGCGCCATTGAAGCATTGCTCGTACTGGCAAGTTGATCCGGCAGCGAGAAGTCCCAAGGCTGGGTTCGAGGTGCCACGGGTGCTTCGATGATTGGCACCTCGCGCGATCCGGGGGCCAGATCTTCAAGCGCGAACTTGGCTTTGTCATAGTCTTGAATCGCGGCGCTTCTAAACCAGCGTTGTGCTTGATCGATATCGGCGGGCGTTCCCTCGCCGTCTCGAAGCATCACGCCAACCTGATATTGCGCCGGCGAGTGGCCTGCGTTCGCGGCCAGCTGATAAATTTTAAATGCAGTCTCGGGATCGGCCCGGGTGCCCTCTCCATAGCGAAACATCATGGCAAGGACGGTTTGCGCTCTAACATCACCCGCTTTGGCCAGGACTAAAAAGATGGCCATCGCCTGTTTGTATGCCTGGTTCCGGTAGAGCTGCGCGGCTTTGCTGAAGCTGGCCTCGGCCGGTTCGGCGCCCTCGGCAGAGACGAAAGGCACCTCGCAGATCGCGGCCAGCAGCAGGCAAAAAGCCCATTGCCTGAGCGAGCGCATCGGTCGGGCGGATCTCATCGCTTAGTCAGATCAGACCCGGTATTGCTGGCCCAAATGATCGACGATTTCAAAGAATTCTTGACGGGTCCGAGCGATGATGTCAGCTACAGGTTCAACGGATTCGATTCTTCCCGCCACTTGCCCTGAAAGAGGAATGGCCGCCTCCATATCTCCACCAAAATAGAGGGCTTTCGCTTCGCCAAATTCCGGCATGATGTTGTCGTTTATGCTGGCTTCCAAACGTGTGGTCCGTTCGGTCCGAAGGGCGCGCAACGCGGGTGAGTGAAAGCGGTTAAGAAACACCGTACCCGTTTCTTCGGCGTTGACGATTGCGTCCTTCCAGTTTTGATGCACCGGTGACTCTAGGGCAGACACCATCCGGGTACCCATTTGAATCCCTTCGGCACCCATCGCAAACGCGGCAGCCATCGTCTTCCCATCGACAAACCCGCCCGCTGCGATGATGGGTACGTCGACTTTGGATCTCACAAGAGGCAATAGCACCATGGTGGCGACGTCTCGTGGATTCTTAAATCCACCGCCTTCACTGCCTTCGACGATGAGACCATCGACCCCTGCATCCACAGCCTTCAACGCGGCCGAAAGCGTTGGCACGACATGGAAAACAGTCAAACCTGCGGATTTGAGTTGTGCGGTATATTTGGTTGGGCTACCCGCAGATGTGGTGACGAAGGTCACGCCTTGCTCGATCACGAAGTCGGCAATTGCTGGGTCTCGAACAAAGGCTTGCGCAATATTGACCCCGAACGGCTTGTCGGTGAGGGTGCGCATCTTCTTAATTTCTTCCTTGATGACGTCAAGCTCACCCGAACTTGTTTCGATAATGCCCATGCCGCCTGCGTTGGAAACCGCTGCTGCGAGCTGCGATCGAGCGATCCACCCCATCGGCGCTTGCACTATTGGCGTCTCAACGCCGAGCATCTCGGTTACACGGTTCTTGAAAGTCATGCTAAATCCTTTTCTGGTTTCACAATGTAGTGACGATAACTGTAGGCGAGATTCGTCTCAAAGTGTTGGGTGTCGACTAAGCTGAAGCGGTCGATATCAAAGTCAGGGAAATAAACGTCCCCGTCAACCATGATTTCGATGGTGGTGAGGTGAAGCGCCGCCGCTGAATCAATGGTGCGTTTGTAGATCTCGCCGCCCCCTATGATAAAAATGGGCGCGCCAAGTTTGGCGGCGTGCGCGAGCGCGGCTTCGATGCTACTGAGAAATACGATGCCAGGAACGTTTCGCTGGGGAGATCGAGTGATCACTAAGTTGTTGCGCTTGGGAAGGGCTCGGCCAATCGAATCAAAGGTCTTGCGACCCATGATGACCGTTGCGCCGAGGGTGATTTTTTTGAACAGCGCCTGCTCCCCTTCGGCGTGCCAAGGAATCTGGTCCCCTTGGCCGATCACGCCATTTTTGCTCATGGCCGCGATAAGCGCATAGGCTGGCTTCACATTCGATCCACCGTCTCAATGCCCAAAAGCGTTAATCCTTGGCGTAAGGTGTCTGCAGTGAGTTGCGCAAGGCGCAGGCGACTTGCGGCAACGTCGTTGGACGCGCTCAGCACAGGGCACTGCTCGTAAAACGACATAAATCGTCCCGAAAGCTCATACAAATACTGGCAAATGACATTGGCCTGATAATCATCAAGGTAGGCCAAGAC
>CAYZUV010000210.1:0-4162 GCA_964481245.1 uncultured Pseudomonadales bacterium | reverse complement strand
TGAGAGACCTTGAAGCTGGGACGAACCCTGCGGTCCCTGAGAACTACTTTCGAGATAATGACCCAAACCAAGAGCCCATCGTGACTTGGCGCAGCCATGGCAGCCTGCTGTTCTCCAATTGGTTGAACTACTGCGTCTATCAGCTCACGCCCTATGACCTGAGCGACGTTGGCCGCCTGCGATTGGATCCACCCATCGAATTGGTTTAGATTGCGCACCTTCTCTTGAGGGTAGCCGCCGCACCTTGAACAAACCCAATCCACCCACTGCTCGATTGACCACCGGCCCCGTGCCGCAAGGTCTGCTACGAATGACGCTGCCCATGATCTTGGGCATCTCCTCAAGCCTGCTTGCGGGCCTGGCAGAGACCTACTACATCAGTTCTCTGGGTTCGATCCCGTTGGCGGCATTAGGATTTACCTTCCCTGTGACAGCAGCCCTTATGTCACTGACGCTTGGAATCTCCATTGGCATGTCGTCCGTCTTGGCTAGGGCCATTGGCAGTGGGACCGATGAGCCACCGCATCTGATAGCCACGGGCGGCCTGATGCTCGCTGGGAGCCTGATGATTATCGTTGCCGTCATGGGGCTTCTGACGCTTGACCCCTTGCTGACGCTGCTTGGAACCAATGAAGAAACGCGACCACTCGCGAGCGAATACCTTGCCTGGTGGTATGCCAGCCTCTTTTTTATGGCGTTGCCGGGCGTCGGCGCGAATGCACTTCGCGCCACTGGGGATGCTAAGGTCTCTAGCATCATCATGATTGCTGGGAGCGTCCTTCAAATCTTATTGGCACCCCTCTTTGTCTTTGGCTGGTTGGGGCTACCCGAACTGGGCATGCCTGGCGCAGCGGTGGGTAACTTTTGTGCGCGCGTGGTGATCTGCCTCGTGACCGTTTATGTGCTGACCCACCGACATCAACTCATTCAATGGGGTGGCGCAACGCTCAATGAGATTCTCTCCATCTGGCAACGCATTCTCGCGGTGGGCTTGCCTGCCATGGCGACCAACATGATTGGCCCCCTCTCGGGGGGTGTCATTACTGCCCTCCTCGCCCAGTATGGTCAGGAAACCGTCGCTGGGTTCGGTATTGCCAGCAGGCTGGAGGGCTTGGTGGTCATTCCCCTCTTTGCTCTGTCAGCCAGTATCGGGCCTTTTGTCGGGCAAAATTGGGGCGCCAAAGCCTTCGATCGTGCCGATGAAGCCATGCGCCTGACCTTCAAGTGGTCTCTTGCTTGGGGCGCGCTCGTCGCGCTGCTGCTGTATCTGGCGCGCTACCCGCTCATTCATCAATTTGATTCGAACCCTGAAGTTAGCGAAGTTGCGGCCAGCTATTTGATTATTCTGCCTATTAGCTATGGGGCGTGGGGCATCATTATGATGACCTCTGCGATCTTCAATAGCCTCGGTCACCCCTTGCGCTCAACCGCACTCTCGATCGCTCGAATGTTGGTGATTTATCTGCCGCTGGCGTTCGCTCTGAGCGCTTGGCTCGGGGCCATGGGTATTTTCGCGGCTGCAGCCGCTGCGAATGTGATCGTAGCCATCCTGGGTTTTGTCTGGAACCGGAAGACCTTTTCAATTAAACCGGATGCAGCAACTCAGCCGGCGTAAGGCTATGGTCTTTCAGCATATCGGCGGCATAAGTAATAAGCCCGGATAGCATCGCGGGATCATTGTGCGCAAGCCGCAAGCAGGCTTCCGCCATGTGCTCCACGGGCGTCACGCGCTCGGCGGGCGTCTCTTCCGTGATCAACTTATGGTGCATGACCCCTGGGGTGGCGACTAGACCTGGCGAAATCACATTGACTGCAATCTTGTCCTCATAGACCTCTGAGGCAAGCCCCGTGGTCATTCGCTCAAGTGCTGCCTTACACATCCCATAGACAGTGCCACCTCGCGCCGGCCCGTCAAGCGCCGGATGAATTGCGGCATGAGAACTCACATTGATGATCCAGCCCGCGCCCTTTTGTTTCATGCCCGGCATCACGAGCTGTGAAAGATGAAACGGTGCTTCCACCTGAACGCCGAACATCAATTGGAAGTGCTTATCGCTAAAAGACTCGACTCTACGGAAGTAGGTCACTGCCGCATTGTTAACCAGCACATCCACAAAACCAAAAGCGGCTTCAGTTTCAGCAATCAATCGCGCCCGATCCTCAGCTCTCGCGAGATCTGATTGCACCGCCAACGCCTCACCTCCTGCCTCATTAATCCTCGCCGCAACCTCAGCAACACCACCGGGAAACTGATGATCGCCATCATGCAAGGTGCGAGCAGAGACCACGACCTTTGCCCCTTCAGCAGCGTAGCGGTAGGCGATCGCCTCTCCGATACCCCGACTCGCCCCCGTCACGACCGCAACTCTCCCCGCGAGCACCCCTTGCTTGTTGATCTGAGTCATCGTTTCTCCCTTTTAGCGAATTGAGATTTCAAAGGGGGTATTCCCCGCTGCTTTGTTATCTCACTAGAACGGGATCGAGCGCAAGATTGTGAGACGACGCTTTCAAACTGATGAGCCCCCGCACCCATCGACACCTGTTGATGCCATGCAGTCCATTCGCTCGGAATGCTCAAACTTGCCAGTCAACTTCTCCGCTCTTGGACCTATGTCTCAGATCAATACACTCTTTCGTCGAGAGGCGCTGAACCATTACCTTACACCTGATCACCTCCGTCCAAGCATTTCCCGCCCGCATCTGGTGAACCCCGCGGTCTGGCTGCTTTGCGGCGGTTTGCTTCTCAGCAGCCTCTGGATCCCCTTCCCAAAGCACATGATCGCTACGGGCCAAGTCGTCGACATTAACCAAGTGACCACGACAGCCCCAATCTCGGGGCGTATTCGACTCGCCGCAATTAACGCGGGCTCTGAAGTAGCCGAAGGCAGGCAAATCGCCACCATTGAAGGGGACCAACCCCTTAAAACCAATCGGGGAATCCGTTTTCTAAAGGCGCAACTCAGCCTGATTAGGGAACGGCTCACCGATTTAGAGTCCGAAGCGCAGCTGGCCGCACTTGCGCACGAGCTTAAGGCACAGGCCTTAGAAAAAAGACAGCAGCTCCTTGAACCTAGAATCTATCAATCACTCTCGTTCAGTGAGCAGTATCGCGAACCCCTCAAGACGCTGAGACTTGCCAAGCATGCGGGCATCATCACGCCGACAGACTTCGTTAGCCGTTTTGAACGGGCCGCAATGAGTCATCAGCAATCACTCCAGCTAAAAGGACAATACCGCGCGCTGGCATCAGAACTGGCCTCGCTGCCGCTGTCGACCCGGCAGCACTTTTTGAGGCTCAAGACCACGAAGCATCAGCTCTTGGAAACCCAACTGGAGGTCACCCAAAAGCTCGAAATCCTTGAAGACAATAAAATTCACCCGCTGACTGCTCCGCTGGGGGGCAAGATTCGAGCCTGGCACGTCGCGGACGGAGCGTTTGTTGCCGCTGGACAACCCATTGTCTCGATGAGCGAGCCATACCCTGCGCTTCAAGTTTCCATTCAATTACCCCACGAGAACTTAGCTCAGCTCGAGTCAGGGCGCCAGATTCTGCTCACCAGTACCGTCAACGGAGGTCAAAACTTGAGTACGACCGAAGGCGTGATTGCCCGCATCGAGCAGTTCTCTCCAAGTCTGAAAGGGGCCGAAAGAAGCCCCAAGACCCATGGGCCGATGGGTCTACTGACGCTCTCGCTTGGCCCGGGTGCGGAGCCGCCGCCTGGGTTTAGCGCTGGAAGTTGGGTCACCGCAAGCATACCCCTCAAAGGTTTTACACTCGCTCGTCATGTCGGCCGTACCGTCGCTGAGTGGGTCGCGCATTGGTAGGGCTCGGCCGTGTCAGACTTCTTTAGCCGCATCCTGCATGGCAGGCCTTCGCTTCCAAAAAGCCGACTACAACGAAGCGATGCCGATTGCGGCCCCACCTGTCTCGCGCTGATTTATGATCATCTGTGCCGCGACCACATCACTTCTCCTCGCAGCGTGCCACTGGTCAATCATGCCGCAACGGCGAGCGACCTCATTCATTGGGCCCGTGACTTCGGACTGGAAGGCACCGCTTTCAAAGTTGAACCAAACGATCTGCGCCAACTGAAATTGCCACTCATTCTCCACTGGCGACTCAACCACTGGATCGTTCTTTGGCGAATCAAATCAGATCACT
>CAYZUV010000209.1:0-4166 GCA_964481245.1 uncultured Pseudomonadales bacterium | reverse complement strand
GGCTAAAAAAATTGCCGCCAATCCTCCGCTGGCCGTTCGCTACTTAAAAGAAGGGCTGCGGCGAAGTCAGACGCAAGATATCCATGAAATGGGGAGTTGGATCTCTCAAACACTCGGCATCTTATTCCAAACGGAAGATCACAAAGAGGGTGTGGCGAGCTTTTTGGAGAAACGAGAACCCTCATTCAAAGGACGATGATCCCGCAGTCAAGTCTCAAACCATTGAATCAGAGGCTTTGGGCAGCCCTTCAGTGTGAAGCACTCGCTCGCTGGCACGAAAGAGACTTTTATTAAGCCCCAATAATCGTGCACAGATGGCGATGCACAATTGGAGAGAGTAGAGCGTGTGAGCAGCATAGTGTGCGAGGTCGACCAGTTTAAGCTTCGGGGGGGCGCGCGTGCGATCACTTTGGCAAATCGGATCACCAGTCACTGTTTTAGAGCACGATGTAATGCGTGCTGACCTTTATCGTAGGAGCGTCGTAGCCTGATGGAATTGACCCAAACTGTTTTTATCCCGGTCGGACCACAACGCGTGTGGGAGGCCCTAAATGATCCTGAAATTCTGAAAGCAGCGTTACCCGGTTGCGAGCATTTTGCGGAAATTGCAGAACACACCTACGAAATGTCTGTGACCACACGGATTGGCCCTGTCAAGGCGACTTTCAAGGGTCAGATTCAATTAAGCGACCTTGACCCGCCGCATCGTTACACCATCATAGGTGAGGGCAAAGGTGGCGTGGCGGGTTTTGCCAAGGGGCAGGCTTCAGTGGCGCTTTCTGAAGCGGAAGAGGACGGAGTCCCCGGCACGGCCTTGAGCTATGAAGTCACCGCGACTGTCGGTGGAAAGATTGCCCAGTTGGGCGGACGACTGATTCAGGGCGCCGCTAATAAACTCGCAGGCGAATTCTTCGAGCAATTCAGCGCGTCCTTACAAGCAGCCTGATCAAAGCGTGATCTTCGTGTTCTGCGCTTGATGCCCTGAATGCTGAGTGCTAAAACCCATCATTTGTCCCCGTCGCTCTGTTTGAAGGGATCACTGGCGAGGCATTGGACTTCTATCGCGCGTCGCGCGATCACGAGAGGAGAGTTGAAATGGAATTAAACCTCAACGTGAACGGTCGAAATCGATCGGTCACTTGCCGAGCGAATGCGACCTTGGTGGACGTCTTGCGAGAGCAGCTCAATCTGACGGGTGCCCACGTGGGCTGCGATACGAGCCAGTGTGGTGCCTGCACCGTGCATCTGAACGGAGACGCGGTGAAGGCATGCACGATTCTCGCGGCACAGTGCGATGGCCAGGCTATTTTGACTATCGAAGGATTGTCCTCGGTGGATGGTCATCACCCCATGCAGGCTGCGTTCAAAAATTGTCATGCCTTGCAGTGCGGATTCTGCACGCCAGGCATGATCATGTCTGCCATTGATCTGGTGCAAAAGAACGACGATCTGACCGAGGCTCAAATTCGAGAACAGCTTGAAGGTAACCTGTGTCGGTGCACGGGTTATCAGAATATCGCGGCTGCAGTCGCCGAAGGCGCCTCAGCGATGAAGGAGGCAGGACAATGAGTGAAGGCATAGGACAACGCGTCCTTCGAAAGGAAGATGGTCGCTTCATTACGGGCAAAGGCCGCTATACCGATGATATCAAGCAGGTGGGTCAGACCTTTGCGTATTTCGTTCGCTCGCCTCATGCACATGCCTCTGTGAATGGTATCAATATCGATGCAGCGCTGGCAGCGCCGGGTGTAATTGCCGTTCTGACAGGTGCTGATGTCACTGCCGATGGTCTCGGAGGGTTACCTTGCGGGTGGATGATTCATTCGAAAGATGGGTCTGAAATGAAGCAACCGCATCATCCGGTGCTAGCTGATACCAAGGTGAACTACTTGGGTGAGCCGGTCGCGATGGTCATTGCCGATTCAGCGCTCGAAGCTAAGAATGCGGCGGAACTGGTTGAGGTTGATTGGCAGGAATTGGACGCCGTAGTCTTTGCGGGGGCGGCGCAGAGTGCCACGGCCATTTATCCAGAAATAGCCAACAACACCTGCTATGAATGGTCTCTGGGTGATGGGGACGCCGTAGAGGCTGCGATGGCAAATGCTGCTCATGTCACGCATATCGAAATCACCAATAATCGATTGATTCCCAATGCCATGGAGCCTCGCGCGGCCCTCGCTGAGTACAATCCGGGTAGTGATGAACTCACCCTCCACACAACCAGTCAAAACCCGCATCTCACTCGCTTGATTTTGACGGCCTTTGTTCAGATAGCGCCCGAACACAAGTTGCGAGTCATTGCGCCAGATGTCGGCGGTGGGTTCGGCTCAAAAATTTTCGTGTATTCAGAAGAAACGGCGCTAGCGTGGGCGGCAAAAAAATTGGGACTGACCATTAAGTGGACTGCGGAGCGTAGCGAGGCCTTTTTGGCGGACGCACACGGTCGTGATCATGTGACGACGGCCGACCTGGCGATGGACGAAGCCGGAAATTTCCTAGCCTTCAAAGTGAAGACAATCGCGAACATGGGTGCTTATCTCTCAACGTTTGCGTCCAGTGTGCCGACCTATCTTTATGGAACGCTACTTGCTGGGCAGTATCGAACACCAGCTATCTATGTGGAGGTGGACTCGGTGTTCACCAACACGGCGCCGGTGGATGCGTATCGTGGCGCTGGGCGACCCGAGGCTACCTACCTCCTTGAGCGAATTGTGACCAAAGCGGCGGTTGAGCTTGGGCGCGACCCTGCTGACTTGCGGCGTCAAAATTTTATCGGCAAGGATCAATTTCCTTACGAGACGCCCGTGGCGCTGACCTACGATATCGGAGACTACGAAGCCTCTCTCGATAAAGCCCTCGATTTGGCCGACTACGCGGGATTTGGCGCTCGGAAAGAGGCCGCAGCTGCCAAGGGGAAGTTACGAGGGATTGGGCTTAGCTGCTACATCGAAGCCTGTGGTCTCGCCCCCTCGCAGGTTGCGGGCGCCCTCGGCGCGGGCGTCGGTTTGTGGGAGTCGGGTGAGGTCCGTGTGAATCCAACGGGCTCGATTAGCGTACTCACTGGGTCACACAGTCATGGTCAGGGCCATGAAACCACTTTTGCTCAGCTGATCGCCGACAAGCTTGGGGTGCCTGTTGATGATGTGGACGTAGTTCACGGAGATACCGGTAAGCTCGATTTTGGTCTGGGGACCTATGGATCGAGATCGTTGGCTGTAGGCGGTTCCGCGCTGGTGAATGCGGCCGATAAGGTGATAGAAAAGGGCCGTCTCATCGCGGCGCACTTGTTGAGAACGGACCCGGAGAACATTGAGTTTGAAGCGCCCGTCTATCAGATGAAAAACAGCAATGAGTCAAAAACCTTCCAAGAGATCGCATTTGCGGCTTATGTGAATCACGACTACCCCGAGAATCTGGAGCCAGGGCTCGCCGAGAAGGCTTTCTATGACCCTGGAAATTTCACTTATCCGGCGGGTACGCACATCTGTGAGGTTGAGATCGACCCAGAAACAGGCGTCACCGAGATTGTCCAATTTGTCGCGGTCGATGATTTCGGGAATCTCATCAACCCGATGATCGTTGAGGGTCAAGTTCATGGCGGCATCGCGCAAGGGATTGGTCAAGCCATGCTTGAGCAGGCGGTTTACGACGATTCGGGTCAATTAGTCACCGGATCATACATGGACTACTGCATGCCGAGAGCGGACGATCTGCCGACATTCGTTGTTGGGATGACTTGCACACCCTGCACCCATAACCCCTTGGGCGCTAAGGGGTGCGGTGAGGCAGGCGCGATTGGCTCGCCGCCGGCTGTCATTAACGCCATCTTGAATGCCGTGGGCGAGACCGACATGAATATGCCGGCCACCCCAGAACGGGTATGGGCGCTGGTTCAACGATCTGCGACGAAGGCCGCGTAGGGAGGCACCATGTACGATTTCAACTTTCATCAACCAACGACTATTGAATCCGCCATTGCTCTTTTTAGCGCGTCTGAAGACCCCGTTTATCTTGCGGGTGGCCACACCTTGGTCCCTTCAATGAAGCAACGCTTACGAGCGCCGAGTGATGTGATTGATCTCTCCTCGATTGACGCTTTGCAGTCGATTAGGCAGGACGGCGAGACGCTGCGTGTAGGCGCGCTTACGCGACATGCAGAGGTCGCG
>CAYZUV010000208.1:0-4171 GCA_964481245.1 uncultured Pseudomonadales bacterium | reverse complement strand
GAGCTCGCCATCGATGAACTGGTCAAACTGCATGCGCCGTTTTGGGACAAAGTTTCGGATATCGACTGGGTGCCGCACATCTTTGACAGTTACCACGCAGACAACATGGTCGACCTCGCCGCGATCGGTGTTGATGGGCTTACCGAGAAATTCAAAGATTATTTGACGCCAGTTTATCTCGAGCATCAATCCGCTTTCCTCGCCGCCATCCCCACCCTACAAGCTGGTATGGATCAGGCGCCGGTCACGCTGTGTCACGGTGATTACCGGATGGAAAACCTGCTTTACGGTCATTCACCGGAACAAGATGCGGCGGCTGTCATTGATTGGCAGGGGCCTCTTCGAGCGCGAGGGATGAACGATGTCGCGCTCTTCTTGGGCCAAAGTACACAAACCGATGTGCGGCGAGCCCATGAACGAGCTCTGGTTCAGCGATACGTCGATGGCCTCAAGGCAGCAGGCATTGAGGGGCTGACCATGGACGACGCTTGGGAGGAATATAGATTTTCACTTCTCTACAACTGGGTTTACGTCACCGTGGTTGCAGGCACTTTAGATGTGAGCAATGCCACTGCATTCGCTTGGATGACCCAGATGGTGGCCAGGCAGTCCGCTGCCACGGAGGATTTGGATCTCTTCAGTCTGTTGCCTCGCTAACGCGGTCAAGAGATCAGCAAAACTTGACCGATCAGACAACGAAAAGAGACAATCAAACCCTAAATCTCTAGCGAAGGAATCCACCATGTCCGAGCTCATCAAACTTGAACCCTGGCCCGATCAAACAACTCGGGGCTCACGTATTCCAGGGTATCGATACACGTCTCGAGAATTCTTCGAGCAAGAATGGGAGGGCATGTGGACCAAGGTCTGGTTACTGTTAGGGCGTGAGGCTGAGTTGCCTAACCCTGGCGATTGGCAAATGGAAGAAGTCGGCCCAGAGGAAATCCTCATGGTTCGGCAAAAGGATAATAGCGTTAAAGCGTTCTATAACGTTTGCCAGCACCGCGGGAACCCTCTCGTCGAAGAGAAGAAAGGCCACGTTCTGCGGCGATTCGTTTGCAAATACCACAGTTGGGCTTTTCTCCCGGACGGAGAACTCAATTTTGCGCCTGACAAAGAAGACTTCCCCGAAGGTAACCCTTGCAAAAATGTAAGGCTGCAAGAACTCCGATGCGAGACGTTTGCAGGCTTCATTTGGGTCAACATGGACCCAGATTGCGTGTCACTAAAGGAATATCTTGGTCCGATCTGGGAGGATTGGGAGAAACGCGAAATTCACACTTGGCAGCGCACCATGGCAAAGACCATGTGGTTGCCTTGCAACTGGAAGATCGTGCTCGACAATTTCAACGAGTCCTACCATGTGCCCACTGTACACATGCGAGCAACCCCCGACACCGATCGCAAAAAGATTCGCGGCGCGATCGACACCTACTTCAAAGAGACGCGCTTTGACCTCTCGGATGAGGGCCATAATCGAATGGTCATGAAAGGTGGCTTCGGCGTGGGCTCAACCGATGAAGATGGCAACATTATCGACCCCTTAGCGAGCCTACTGCGCTATTGGGAAATAGATCCAGATGAATATAAGGGGCGACCAGAAGATACGCGCGAAGCGCTGCAGCAGGCCAAGCGCAAGTTAGGACCGAGCAAAGGCTACTCGCATTACGCCAACATTCCTGATGAGCAGTTCACCGACGCCTTCCACTACACACTCTTTCCAAACTTCGCTGTATCCGTGTGGGCTGATGGCTTCCATTTCTTGAGAGCTCGGCCTCATCGAGATGACCCCCAGCAATGCCTCTTTGATAACTGGTGGTATTCCAGCCCAGCCTCGCTAAATGAACCCGGGTCCACTCAGAGAAGTAATCCCATAGGTGGCGAGCTTGAAGACGGAGAAGCGCCGGTAGAAATGCTCACATTCGGGGTCGACAGCGTGGGTGGCGCCATTCAAGAGGATGTCGAAGTCTTCGTCACCCAACAGCGAGGCTTCCGTTCACGGGGTTTCCAAGGCGTCTATCTCTCGAATCAAGAGAAACGAATCCGCCGTTACCACGAGCTCATCGATGATCACATTGAGAAGCATCTTGGTGTGAAGCGCGAGGACTGAGCGTAGCAACCAAGCTCAAAATCATGTCTTGATCTCAGACTGGCAATGCACCCTGAACAATGACGCGGTGCATGTGCCGGCGATGGCCGTGGTAATCGTTCATCGCCATATGGAACACCCGCCGGTTATCCCAAATCGTGAGCATTCCTGGCTGCCACTTCAGCCGAATGACGAATTCTTCTTGGGTAAGATGATCCATCAGGAACCGGAAAATAGGCACGCTCTCCTCGCGCGCCCATCCTTTGATTCTATGCGTGTGCGGCAGGCTGCAGTAAATGCTTTTGCGGCCGGTATCATCATGGGTTCGAATCAAGGGGTGCTCAACTTCACTTTCGCCATCGACCGCATTGTCATAGCTTTCACCTAATGCCTCCTTGGCGGCCACGCTTCGGTAGACGCCTTGATTGCCGTGCACGAGCTTGGGTGAATAAATCCCCGTCAGACCTGAAAGCGTGGCTTGCATCCCCTCACTCAATGCATCAAAAGCCGCACGCGCATCCGCAAAGAGTGTGTCCCCACCCTCAGGCGGTGTTTCTACTGCATACAGCACTGTGGCCTTCGGCGGTTTTTCTAAGTAAGACGTGTCCGTGTGCCAACCTCCACCAAAATTCAATTTAGCGTCCGGTTCTTTAATGATCGGAATCACGTTTGGATGGGATTGCACTGGCGTCATAAATGGGTAAACGTCGAGCGCCCCAAATTGCGCTGAGAACGCGGCCTGCTGCTCGGGTGAGAGGTCTTGATCTGGAAACGCGAGCACACCCAGCTCCCACCAGGCGGATTGGATCGTCTCAAGCGCTTGTGGACTGAGTGGCTCGCCGAGGTTCACCCCTGTGACCCTGCCGCCCAAGCCTTCCCGGATTGGCTCAATTGAGATGGACATCGATTGTTCGCTCCCTTCGTGCATGATGCTCAAAGCCGATAACCCAATCTAGTTTCAAATTCTGCTAGATTGCAAGCAACATGTGAGCAGAGCTGAGACCATGGCAACGCACCAAGTGGCCGTTTTTCGAGGAGACGATGCCTCGCCCGAGGTGATTGACCCCACCTTGCGCATCATTGAATCACTGAACCTGCCCATTGAGTTCATATTCCCGTTCGTCGGCCAAGAGGCGATCGAAGCCACTGGCGAGCGATTCCCTGAGGCATCCAAAGCGCAAATTGATGCGGCTTCTGCCACGCTGTTCGGCTCCACTAGCGGCAACAGCACGCAAGCACTCTTTTATCTGCGCTGGGGGAAGCAAACTTACGCTAACGTGCGCCCCTGCAAATACATCCCTGGCGCCGCATCACCCCTCAAGCGTCCGAACGAGATCGACTTCGTTATTATTCGCGAAAATTTAGAGGATCTTTATCTCGGACTCGAGGGACCCATCGAGGACCTGGCGGGTTTGAACCTCTACGCGCCGCATCCCCGCACACCGCTCAAGGACTTGGGCCCGGGCCGGTACGCCATTAAGGCGATTACCGAGTTCGGTGCAGAGCGCGTCATACGGTTCGCCTTTGAACTGGCTCGCAAGCGCAACGGTAAAAAGAAAGTGACCCTCACCAGCAAGTACAACATGTTGGCTCAATCTGATGGGCTCTTCCGTGAGATCGGAAAACAAATCGCGGCGGAGTACCCGGACATCGCATTTGAGACCTTTATAGTGGATGACTTCCTATGCAGAATGGTTACCAAACCAGAGATGCTCGATGTTGTCGTCACACCCAATCTTTATGGGGATATTTTATCCGACGGGTCAGCCGGCCTGATCGGCGGTTTGGGGCTGGCACCCTCGGGTTGTTTTGGGCGCGATTACGCCTATTTTGAATCCGCTCACGGCACAGCACCCGATATTCAAGGGCAAAACATCATTAATCCAACCGCAACACTGCTCTCTGCCGCCATGATGCTTGATTACCTGGGTTTCGAGCACGAGAGCGAGCGTCTGGTCACGGCCGTGCATCAGGTTTACAAAGATCCCAAAACCCTCACCCCAGACCAAGGAGGCAAGGCAAC
This sequence comes from uncultured Pseudomonadales bacterium, assembly GCA_964481245.1. Classification (GTDB taxonomy): domain Bacteria; phylum Pseudomonadota; class Gammaproteobacteria; order Pseudomonadales; family Azotimanducaceae; genus UBA9926. The sequence goes on along the minus strand of CAYZUV010000208.1, from coordinate 59 downwards.
CACGACTGAATTTTGCGCCGCAGTGAGCACGGCACTTAATTGAGACCGCGACGCCAATC
>CAYZUV010000207.1:0-4171 GCA_964481245.1 uncultured Pseudomonadales bacterium | reverse complement strand
TATTCCAGCGTCTTGCAGGGGTCTCAACAAAGCCATAGCGATTGAAGTAGAACTCAAGCTTGCGCCCCAGCTTTTCTTCGGCGTACGCATTAACCGATTCAATCAACGATGTGGTGACAGACCGCTCCTGCACATTCACAAACGCTCGCCACAGCCTGAAGTGAGCTGTCTGGTTTACTTTGGCAAGCGTCGCACTCTCTGACGTCACGCCCTTGCCAGCCAGAAAGGTTTGATAGTCAAAACTACCGTCGACGGTCGTTCCAAAAAAGGATTGAAGCTCAGCAGCTGAATATTGCTTCGTATCGATGAGCCAAGTGTTGAATGCGGCCAACGATGCATCATCAAAACTGCCAAGACCTACGGCCCAGCCATCCACATCGTATTCAATACCCTCGACGCCAATATCAACGTAGGCTTTCGCTGAGGTGAGTATGGCTTCAAACACTGAGGCGTGAGTCAAATTGAGATCGGTCGTGACTTCCCCCTCGACATTCACAATATAGAGCGATGGGTCCGTAGCATCGGCCAAATAAGGAGTTGTGGCATAGTCAAACACCGAATAAGCGAGGTACTTCTGGCCTCTCGCTTGGTACCAGTCGATATGAGGATCGATCTCGCTGGCGCTCCGTGTTGCACTGATTTGCTCGGCGGCATCGACTCTTAGAGTCGTCAGCACCCCGTGTTCAACCGCTTCAAACCCTCGACGATTCTTGAGCGCTTCTGACTCGAAGCCTCGAAGTAACAGACCTTCAGGTTTAAGGATTTCCTGAGCGAGAACACCTGGACTAACCAAAGCAAACACGAAAAGCGCTCTGCGCAGACGATTAAAGCGACCCATGATTTGCCCCTTCTGTTCAATGCGCGTCCATCATAAATTCGGACCGCCGAGCGGTGCAAATTTGAAACCGTCCAGATCGATAGTGAACCCAGCCCGAATAAACAGGCACCAATCAGGACACCGTAAGCCTTGCTCACATAAGGGACTCGCATTCGAGGAAGACAACCGCAAGGTCTTTGAAAGGCAGTGTTCGGCCGGGCCATGACCTGCCTCTCATTGCATTGCGTATAAATGAACACCCTTAATTTTGTAGGCCCCCTTTTGTCGACGACCCTAACGTCCCATTCTGACGCGCCTGCTGCAAAGCCAGCCAAAGCGCCTTGGCTCACCGCATCACTGCGCACAGACCACGCGGGCGAATATGGCGCCGTCTGGCTATACAAAGGCATCCTCTGGGTCTCACGAGACCCTCTCGTGATCCAATTCGCTCAGCAACACCTAGAAACAGAGACCACGCATCTTGAGCGGATGGCCGCATTACTCGATGAGCGCGAGGTCACCGCGCTCTTACCGCTCTGGAAAGTGGCGGGCCTGTTGGCTGGCGCGATACCCGCAGTGTTTGGCAGAAAAGCGGTTTTTGCTACGGTCGATGCCGTGGAAACCTTCGTTGATCAGCATTACCTCTCGCAGATCATCGAGCTGAGCAAGCGTCCAGACGCTGATCCTACGGGAGAGATGATTGAGTTGCTCTACGACTGCCGCCATGACGAGCTGGTGCATCGCGAGGAAGCCCGGAAGCTCAATAAAAGCGCGCCGGGTCCGGCCATCCGCGCCTGGCGGCGCATGATCGAAGTGGGCTCGCATATTGCGGTTGGTCTCAGCACACGCATTTAAGCGGACCTTGCCCCGCACGTCCCATCGACCTAAAGTGCGTTGATACTCAATGCTCTTCGGGAATTCAGGATCATGCTTGCACCCCTTTTTGCCATGCTTGCACTCACGGCGGTGGTCACCGTCATCCTCTACAGTTCTCGAATCCCTTCGATCATCAAGTTTTGGGGCAAGCTGCAGGGCGCGAAACACTCCGACGAGTTAAGACCCAAGCTGTCGCAAGCCAAACGCAATATCACGGATAACTACAACCATCTCTTCGAACTGCCGACGCTCTTTTATGCAACCGTCATCTACATCCACCTTGCCGCGCGCACCGATACCCTTCACATTCAGCTGGCTTGGGGATTTGTGATTTTTCGAGTGGTGCACAGCCTCATTCATATGACTTCCAACAATGTGTCCTACCGGGCACTGAGCTTCATTCTTTCTGGGCTCTGCCTACTCTTTATGATTGCCCGCGAGGCGCTGGCGCTGCTCTGAACCGCCGCACCTAAGCCGCTTTAAACCCTCTCACCCGGGCAGCAAGGTCGCTCAGGAAGGTTCTCTGCCTATTGCGAGCACGCTTGCGGACCTTTTGGCCCTCGGCTGATGGCTCAACAAATTAATGGGCTGGCTCTTGCATTCCTCATAACCATCAGGCCTAATGCGCACCGATTCAATCACTCGATGATCAACGATCGAACGTACTGCTGCTCGCGCCTACCCGTGATGCCCTGGGTTTCCCCACTTAATTACGCCTGCCCGACTTCTGCCTTCTATCTGTTGCTGTTAGGGACCACTTTTCAAGTGGCAGGTTGAACGATACTTTTAATTAAACGGAGACACTCCATGAGTGATGCAAAACAAAAGGGTACGGTAAAGTGGTTTGACGCAAAAAAGGGCTTTGGTTTTATTTGCCCTGACAATGGCGACAAGGATGTGTTTGTACACATCAGCGCGGTTGAGCGTTCAGGCCTTGCTGGCCTTAGGGATGGCCAGCAGCTGAACTTCGGCCTTTCAAGCGAACGTGGCCGCACGTCTGCAACTGATCTTGAGATCCTCGGCTAAGCAAGAGAGAACAAGACACTAAAACGGCGCCTTCGGGCGCCGTTTTTTTTGAAACCATCAAACTCGACGTTGAAGCGTTACTGATGCCTTAAGGGCCCTAGGTGAGCGCATTGAGCGGTGGGCGCAAGCAATGTGGCCTTCACATCTCACGCTGCAGCGATGAACCCGAGCATCAAAACCTTAAACACTGCCATGGCCGATGATCGGGTTGTGCATTGTTGAACTTAGAGCTGGGTTTCATGGCGCAAAGACTTTAGACGCGCTCAGTGACGTAGCGCCGATAGAAACCGCCGGTTGATCCACGGCCAAATCCGTAACCCAGGGTCCCTTATTTGCAATCGACACCCTACGGCTGTGAAGCTGAAGTACCCCCCGAACACGTTAGATTTGTTCGAGCAGATCGAGCGTACCCCAATCGAGCATGGCATTCTGCGTTCGATACAGCATCATGTCTTGCCAATCGACCCCCAAATCTGAGCATTCCTTTTCAATCAATGCCACATCAGTCTGAGCTGAGGCGATCACCATAATCATTTGACTGACAGCGAGCCCATAACGGATGTCAACATCCAGCTCCTCCCGACTGTAGCCCTCGATACCTCTGCCTGTTAAGGACGCATGATAATCCGCGACCAACCCTTCCATTTGTGCTCGGCGCTGCTCATCCGTTAATCCCAAACCAATAATGCGTGAGACATCCCAGGCACCGGGCGCCACAAACGGGAATTGCCAATCGATGACGGCAAACTCGCCGCCGGCAGCCGTCGGGAAGAACATCTGCTTGGCATGAAAGTCGCCATGAACGAAGGTGAACGGCCGTGTTGCTGTCCATGCGAGCAAGGCATCGAGTTTTTCAGCCATCAACGCCATGGCTCGGGTGGTCACGTCCACATTGTCGTAGAGTTGCTCGATCATGGGTGCCACCATGTGCGCTGCGCCCATGGCTGCACCAAAAAAGTCTTTGTTATCGAACTGCACCAGCCAATCCTTCTGGCGCAGAATCGGATCTTGCCACCACTTGGCGTGTAGCCCGGGCAGCGCGCCCACCGCCATGGCGACTTGGGTGTCGTTCACCGCCCAAGAAGGTGATTCGGCCGGAGCTAAGTTTCCTAATAGCAGCACGAATGCTTGCTGGCTTTGATCATAATCGACGTAAACACATTCGGGCGTTGCGATCCCAACATCAGGAAACTCCCTATAAAAAGAGGTTTCCCGCCGATACTGATCGTAGTTCTTGATGATGTCTTCAATGACTTGCGGGTTCTGGCTTGTATATTTCGCCACGAGGCTCGTGGGGAGCGGGCAATTCGAGTCACTGTACTCCACATTAACAAACGCAATTTCGGCGGTCTGGCCTGGCACGTCAGAGGCCGCTACCGACGCACTGACGACGCTCGCTGCACCGAGCTTGGGTGCTAAGGCCTCATTTAACCATTCAACGGTAAAGTCCTC
>CAYZUV010000206.1:0-4176 GCA_964481245.1 uncultured Pseudomonadales bacterium | reverse complement strand
CGGCCTGTCGGCCCTATGCGTTGAGTCTTGACCACAAACATCGACCCGAAATGCAAGTCTACTCTGGCCTCACAGAGGCCCCTGTTTTCCTTCCGCATGTGGGCAATTTCTACCAAGGGATGTTGATCGAAATCGGCATCAAAAAACGAGCTTTCGGGCACCAGGTGGCCGGTCAAGCCGTCATTGAAGCCTGGCATCAACACTACGAAGACGAACCCTTTATTCGCATCATGGCCCTCAACCCAAGTACTGCACTCGATGGCAAGTTTCTCGACCCTGAAGCCCTCAACGGGACCAACCTTGTAGATCTCATGTGTTTCGAAAGCGAGCAAGATCTCCTTCTAGTCGCTCGCCTTGATAACCTCGGCAAAGGCGCTGCAGGCGCCGCCGTCCAAAATCTCAACATCGCGTTAAATATCGAAGAATCCGTCTCTCTGATCCAGTCAGAGCCGTCCATCACCGCCCCCTGAGACACCTCATGAACCAAGAAACCATCGAAGCCCAGTACCAAGGGTTCGTTAACCAGCAACTCAATCTCGATCTGACCCGAGGCAAACCCTGCGCTGAGCAATTAGATTTGTCGAACGACCTGCTCTCGCTCGACTCGATGCACTTGGCCCAAGATGGCACCGACGTCAGGAATTACGGCGGCCTCAAAGGCATCCCTGAGGCACGAGCCCTCGGCAGCTGGCTCCTCGATGCGCCCGCTGAGAACGTCATCGCCGGCGGCAACAGTTCGTTAAACCTGATGTACCTAGTGCTCGCCTGGCGCATGAAGCAACTACAAGCAGAGGGGGCTCGTAAAGACCCGTTCACGTTCATCTGTCTGGTGCCTGGTTACGACCGTCATTTCACCTTGTGCGAACATTTAGGCATCAAGATGATAGCGGTGCCCCTGCTTGATTCGGGTCCAGATATGGCAGCCATTGAAAACCTGGTTCGAGAGGACGCCTCCATTTGCGGTATCTGGTGCGTTCCCAAGTACAGCAATCCTACGGGTCACACTTACTCGGATGACGCTGTCCGACGCATCGCGGCATTGCCCAAACTGACGCCCACACCCTTCCTTGTGATGTGGGACAACGCGTATGCGGTGCACCATCTGAAGGACCAAGAGGACCGCTTAGCGAATCTCTTTACACTCTCGGGAAATGAAGGCACCCAAGATAACGTCGCCATTTTTGGCTCCACCTCGAAAATTACCTTTGCCGGCGCAGGCGTTGGCTTTTGTGGATTGAGTGATGCCAACCTCTTGAGTTTTGACCAGTTCATGGGCGAACAAATGATCGGCTTTGACAAGCTCAATCAGCTTAAACATGCGCAATTCCTGTCCTCACCTGAAAAGCTCGCCTCACACATGGCGGCGCACCGCCGCATTCTCGAACCCAAGTTCGCAGAAGTCTATGCAGCGCTCACGCCACTTGCTGCTGAAGGCCTCGTACAATTTACGGCGCCGACAGGGGGATATTTTGTCTCGGTCGACCTGAAGCGAGCCAGCGCACAGGCGGTGGTTCGTTTGGCTGCAGAGGCCGGCGTGAAACTCACGCCTGCTGGCGCGACTTATCCTTATGGACAAGATCCACACGACGCCAACTTACGCATCGCACCCAGCTTTCCGAAGACTGAGGTGTTGAAGCAAGCAATGGAGGTTTTCGCTTGTTGCGTGAGGCTCGCAAGTCTCGATTAAATCCCTATAATGAGCGCCTCATATTCTTGGCCGTCTGCAGCGAGCATGATATTGCGCGCAACGCTGGCGGGCCAAACTCACGGACCAGTCCATGTCATTGCTTAAAAGATGGTTTGGCGGCGCAACAGCCCCCTCACCCTCGTCAAATCAAAAAAAGACCCAAAGCGCTGTCTCGTCGAAAAACCCGAAGGCTAAGAGCTCAAACAAGCGAGGCTCATCCAAATCCGAGAGCCCATCGAAACAAACAGCAGCTAAAAAACGTGAGCCTCAAGGCACGCCTGAGGTCCTGGCTCCACTCGGTGAGGATTTCAGAGTCCTCGATTTACCCGAGACGCTCAATCGGGCGATTCAAACGCTAGGCTTTCAGAGCTGCACGCCCGTCCAAAAGGCGGTCCTGCCCCACAGCCTCGACGGCGAAGATATTATCGCCCAAGCTCAGACCGGCACGGGCAAAACCGCAGCCTTTCTGATCTCCATGATCACATTCCATATTGAAAACCCTGAACAGCGTGCTCGAGGCGCCGGGGTGCCTTTTGGACTCATCATCGCCCCCACGCGTGAGCTCGTCATGCAGATTGCATCCGATGCTGAAGCGCTGACGCGCTTCACGGATTTGCGCGTCATGGCCGTGGTCGGCGGAATTGATTACGAGAAGCAAAAGAAACAGTTGACCTCTCCCGTCGATATTGTGGTGGCCACTCCAGGTCGGCTGCTCGACTTCTGCCGGTCCGATGTCCTGCGCCTCTCACAGGTGGAGATGCTGGTGATCGACGAGGCAGATCGAATGCTCAATATGGGCTTCATCCCAGATGTCAAAGCCATTATTCAACGAACACCAAAGAAAGAACGTCGACAGACTCAGCTCTTCAGTGCGACCTTCAGTGAGGACATCAAACGTCTAGCGGCACGATGGACGCTGGACCCCGTTCGAATTGAGATAGAGCCCGAAAAAATCGCAACCGACACCGTGATCCAGAAGCTTTACCTGACGGCAGAAGAAGATAAATTCAAGGTGCTCTGTAACCTGATCGAATCAGAAGAATTGGACAAGGTCATTGTCTTTGTGAATCGTCGAGACGCAACGCGCAAGCTGGAGGATCGCTTGTTTCGACAAGGTTACGCCACAGGGCTCCTTACCGGCGAAGTCACTCAAAAGAAACGGGTGCGCACGCTGGATGAATTCAAGTCTGGAGAGATCAAAGTCTTGGTGGCGACCGACGTCGCCGGGCGCGGGATTCATGTGGACAACATCACTCATGTGGTGAATTTCAATTTGCCCGAGGATCCGGAGGACTATGTGCACCGAATCGGTCGCACAGGTCGTGCCGGTGCCGACGGCACCTCAGTCAGCCTGATTTGCGAGAATGATGCCTTTATGCTCGGCAGTATTGAAACGATGCTCGGCGAGCCCTTGGTGTTCGAGCACCCGCCAGAACACCTCCTTGTTGACCTCAACGCGCCAACACGGGGTTCGCGCAAGCAGGATCTCATCACTCCAACAGGCGAAACCAAACATGGCAAGCGACCAGGCCGACCGCCAACTCACCGCAGACGGTGACGGAACCTACCTTTCAAAGCATGCGCAAGATGCCGCGAAGCCTTTAGGCCAACAGCACCAACACAACGACAACGCCATTCGCCACGCGATTGATCTTGGCCTCGCCACAGGCTTGACCACACTTGGTGTCCGATTGGTGAGGGTCAAGCAGGGCCACGACTCAACCGAATACCATCGCCACTTAAATGACGAAGAGTTCGTCTATATTTTGTCCGGACGGGGCGTGGCTAGAGTTGGCGAATCGCACTTTGAGATCCACGCGGGCGACTATCTGGGTTACCGCAAAAGCGGTCCAGCGCACTGCTTGAGTAATCCCTACGAAGAAGACTTGGTTTACCTCATGGCGGGCACGCGGAGTGATGTCGACATTTGCGAGTATCCCGACCTTCAGATTCGCCAGGTCAGAGTCGATGGTGTTCGATATGCAGCTAAGACCGAGGATTTCTCCTTGGTCTCATCACAACCGCTAACAGACGCCGATGATCATGCTAACCTCAACATTCTCGCTACCGCAGAAGATTCAGATGCAACGTCCTAAACCCATCGCCAGCTTAAATGTTCTTGGCGAACCGCTCGAACCCTGCAGTTTAGAACCGATGACCGGATTCTTCAGAGATGGCTGCTGTAACACATGCAAAGAAGACGTTGGCGTTCACACCGTGTGCGTGGAAGTGAGCGCGGCTTTTCTTGAATTTTCCAAGGCTCAGGGTAACGACCTTTTAACTCCGCACCCCGAGTGGGGCTTCCCAGGTCTCAAACCCGGCGATCGATGGTGTTTATGTGCTGGCCGTTGGCTAGAAGCTCATCAGCAAGCTGCGGCCCCACCCGTCTTTTTGTCGAGTACCCACGCGCGTACGCTGGAGATCGTGCCACTCAATGTCCTGAAGGAAAACGCCGCCATCATCAACTGAAAGGAAATGGGATGCGTCTT
>CAYZUV010000205.1:0-4189 GCA_964481245.1 uncultured Pseudomonadales bacterium | reverse complement strand
CCGTTCCAAAGGTTGCCGCTATTGGACGCAGCTTGAGGCTGATTGACCATCACACGGGACGTCCTGGTTGCGTCTGCGAGCTTCATGATGTTGTCATCACTATTGGAATAAATGCCGCAGGAGTGGCCCTGGCCCTGATAACTTTGAATGTTGTTGGTCAATTCAATGGCATGGTCGATATCTTTCGCACGATAAAGCGCCATCACAACGGAAAGTTTTTCGCCAGAAAAGGGGAACTCAGCGCCCCAGCCTTCTTCTATCACGATGTAAAACTCGGTGGTTTCGGGAACATCAAGTCCAGCCATAGAGGCGATTTTGTGCGCGGGTTGGGCCACAATCGCGGTGTTCAAGTGGCCGGCTTCATCCCAAATGGTGTTGCGGAGTTTTTCTTTCTCTTCGCTATTGCACAAGTAACCACCCTTGGCCTTCAGTCTCTCTAACATTTGGTCGTAGATACTATCGACGAGAATCACGGAGTTATCAGATGAGCAGGATGCCGCGAGATCGAGCGTTTTAGACATATGGATCTTTGTTGCAGCATCATCGAGGTCGGCAGTGTCATCTACCGTGATGACTGCATTGCCAACACCCACCCCCAATGCAGGCGTGCCGCTCGAGTACGCCGCAGTCACCATGGCCCCGCCGCCGGTAGCTAGTACGCGATCGCACTGTTTCATCAGTTCATTGGTTGTTTCGAGGCTAGGGATTTCAATTGCGATCACGAGGTCCGCTGGGGCACCCATCTTTTCAATGGCTTCACGCATTAAGTCGCAGATTTTTTTGTTCGTGAGCTTGGCTCTCGGGTGCGGCGCAACGATGATGGAATTTCGGCCTTTTACCGCGTGGATCGCCTTAATCACTGGCGTTGCTTCAGGGTTAGTAGAAGGTGCGAGAGCGCCAATCACCCCCATGGGCTTGGCAATTTTTACGATGTTGCGCTCACGATCCTCCTCCAGGATCCCTACCGATTTGTCGTCAATGATGTCCATCAACGTGGCCCGGGTCTTGCGCTGGATTTTAAGGAATTTACCCTCGTAGTTCCCTAGTTGCGTTTCATCAACTGTGAACTGGGCAATTTCCTCGGCGACTCCTGGCTTGGCAACCGCCCAAACCATTGCCCTAATCAGATCATCGACTTGCGCTTGGGTGTAGTGTTCGATTTGTCTTTGCGCTGCGCGAGACCGCTGAATAAGTGCGGCAATTTCTTCCGCGGGCGTGAGGCTTTGAGCGTGGGCACTGTCTGACATCAGGGATCTCCGAGCACGTTAAATAGGGGTGACTGGCGATTCTACACCGAGTGCTGCAGGCCGCCAAGGCGCGCTTCAGCCTTCCAATAGGCTAAATGCCACCATTTACGGAAGCTTTTCGCGGCTGCTCGAAAGCGGGCGTCCAGATTTGAGAAATGTTTTCAGCTGGCGCTCGGTCAAACTTTTCGAAAATTTCGTCGATCATGGTATCGTCGCTTATGAATCGCGTCATTGGTGATGTGAGCCTCTTCTGAAGAGCTAAAAAACGTTTTTCGGGGTGGCTAGACTTGACCCAATCGGGTTCGCAGAGCCTGATTCGGAGGCCGCAATACAACGCTGCTCAAGTGACCGCAGTCTCTGTGATGAGCTGAGTGAAGCGTCTAATGAAGTCAAAGGCGTTAGGGCGTTTCTCTCGCTGCCGCAATGCGTATCGAGTGAGTGCAGGCTTCGACGGGACGCAGTTGACCCGGTTGTTGACGCAGTTAAGGAGGCAGCTCGCTTCGATAACAGCGGCGGAGGCGTTCATCACCCGCAGCAACGGAGCCATGAAGTCGTAGCCGATATGGCACGACGCGAAGGCAAGGGGTGTGTTTCTCGCGCCCTGCTTGCCCAAGGTGAGCGTGGTTCGATCGTTAAATTGAACTTTTCTAAAAGCTGCGACGACGTTCAGATCGGACTGTCCCAGCCTGCTGAGGCCAAATTGCATGAGCATTTACGATTCAAAGAGTGCGACCCCCGGCGCGTGGGCGAGCCTAGTCGAACAACAAAGCAAGGGCCTAACGCCCGATGAGTTTACTTGGTTAACGCCCGAGGATATCCCGCTGAAAATGCTGTACACAGCTGAGGATACCAAGGCCCTGCCTTACACCAATACCATGCCGGGTATGAGTCCCTATATCAGGGGCCCGCAAGCCACCATGTACGCCGGTCGCCCATGGACGATCCGTCAATACGCTGGCTTTTCCACTGCTGAAGAGTCAAACGCGTTTTATCGAAAAGCATTGGCGGCGGGTGGTCAGGGGGTATCCGTCGCGTTTGATCTGGCGACGCACAGGGGCTACGACTCGGATCATCCTCGAGTAGCTGGCGATGTTGGGAAAGCTGGGGTTGCTATTGATTCGGTCGAAGACATGAAAATTCTCTTCGATGGCATACCGCTCGACAAAGTGTCGGTGTCGATGACTATGAACGGGGCCGTTCTCCCCGTGCTTGCCGGCTATATCGTGGCTGCCGAAGAGCAGGGCGTCTCCACCAGTGCGCTCGCGGGTACGATCCAGAATGATATTTTGAAAGAATTCATGGTGCGTAACACCTACATCTACCCGCCGACGCCGAGTATGCGGGTCATCGGCGACATCATCGCGTTTTGCTCGAAGAACATGCCGCGCTTCAATACCATTTCCATCTCCGGCTATCACATGCAAGAAGCGGGGGCGAATGCGGCGCTCGAACTTGCTTACACCCTGGCAGACGGGAAGGAATACATCAGGACAGCCATCAAAGCGGGTCTAGGTATTGATGATTTTGCGCCCCGATTGTCTTTTTTCTGGGGTATTGGCATGAACTTCTACATGGAGATTGCCAAGATGCGGGCGGCGCGCCTGCTCTGGGCGGAAATTGTGGGAGAGTTTGAGCCAGCCAACCCCAAGAGCAGCATGTTGAGAACCCATAGTCAGACCAGTGGTTGGTCGCTGACTGAGCAGGATCCTTACAACAATATCGTCCGGACCACCATCGAGGCGATGGCGGCCGTCTTTGGCGGAACACAATCCCTGCATACCAACGCGTTGGACGAAGCCATCGCGTTACCGTCTGATTTTGCAGCGAGGATCGCTCGTAACACGCAGTTGGTGCTGCAGGAAGAAACCGGGATCGGCCAAGTGGTTGATCCTTGGGGTGGCTCCTACATGATGGAATCATTAACCCATGACATTGCCGAAAAAGCGCGCGCGCTCATCGCTGAAGTAGAAGCTGCTGGCGGTATGGCGAAGGCGATTGAAACCGGTTTGCCGAAACTCAGAATTGAAGAGGCAGCGGCCAAGAAGCAAGCGCGAATTGATCGCGGTGAGGATGTCATCGTTGGCGTCAATAAATATCGAACCGAACAGCAGGATGAAGTCGATATCCTGGAGGTAGACAACGACGCGGTGCGCGATTCGCAAATCGCGCGACTGCATTCGCTTCGAGCTTCTCGAGATGAGTCGAAGGTCCAGGCTTGCCTCGCAGCTTTGACGTCGGCGGCAGAGACAGAAGAGGGCAACTTACTCGCCTTGGCGGTAGAGGCCACTCGTCATAGGGCAACGGTCGGTGAGATTTCCGATGCACTGGAGAAGTGTTTTGGCCGTTTCGTGGCCAGTGCACAAACCGTTTCAGGGGTATATGGTGCGGCTTATGAGCAAGACGAAAGCTGGAAACAAATCGCCATGGACATAGACAGCTTTGTTGAAAAACACGGTCGCAGACCGCGTCTCTTGGTTGCGAAAATGGGGCAGGACGGGCATGACCGTGGCGCCAAGGTTGTGGCCACCGCCTTTGCGGACGTTGGTTTTGATGTCGATTTATCGCCGATGTTCGCGACACCCGAGGAGGTGGCAAGGCATGCGGTTGAAAACGATGTTCATATTGTGGGTGCGTCCAGTCTTGCGGCCGGCCACAAAACATTGGTGCCCCAGTTAATTGAAGCGCTGAAGGCTGAGGGCGCTGATGACATCATTGTCATCGCTGGTGGCGTGATCCCGCAACAGGATTATGACTACCTGTATGACGCTGGCGTTAAGCTGATTTTTGGCCCCGGTACCCCCATCCCTGATGCTGCGAGGCGAGTGCTTGATGCGGTCAACGCCGTCAGCTGACGCTATTCTTGCAGGTGACCGTCGGGCGCTGGCGAAGGCGATCACGCTGGTCGAGAGTGTCCGCCCGCAAGATAGAAAGGCCAGCCAAGA
>CAYZUV010000204.1:0-4203 GCA_964481245.1 uncultured Pseudomonadales bacterium | reverse complement strand
CATCGCCCATCGCCCATCGCCCATCGCCCATCGCCCATCGCCCACCGCCCACCGCAGCTAAAGGTTTGGTCTCGCTAGTGGTTTGAGGGGCTGCCTCAGTAGCGAGTAGGGAAGTTGCACAACCCGAACACATCGTTAGCGAAAAAACGTAATTTTTGATCGAGTTGGGTTTGCAGTCAGGATGTCGGGCGAATAGTGTGAACGGAAATTCAAACGTCGTTTCCTGTAGAACTGCGCTATCAGAGCTAAACGATTCTTCAGCGCCGTCTGGTTAGCTTATGAGCGCGCTCGTTTGCGGTTCAGGTTGCTAGTAGTGCAACAGGCGTAGAGTTTTCTGTTTTTTTGTCAACGGTTCTGTTCTATCGTGAGTCCAAATAGGGCTCGAAAGGCATACCATTGATTGATGCTCGAGTTGTCTGATCAACGAGCTTAGGGTGCTGATTTTTATATCCGGAGGGAATCGCGAAGTTCTTAAAACGGTTCCGCTCGTTTGGCGATGAACCCAAGGCAGTCGCTCCTTATCCTAGAGTCGTGATCGGAACCGAGGGCTGCAAGCGGTGTGTTGAAAACTGGTGACGGTCAGCGACGGGTAATGGCGACATGCACGTAGTATTAGATATGGGATTCATTCGTTCGATCATTTGGTGCTGCCTCGGCGCAGGGTTAATCATCCTGCTGGGCGCTTGTGGTGGCGGGTCAGGTGGGCAGTCCGCTGAGCCCACCTCTAGCCTTCAACCGTCAGCGCCGGCAACCAGCGGCAGTTCGACGGGCACCGTGCCCACCACATCTGAGCAGGATCTCTCGAGAACAGACCGTGTCTCTGCGGCTCAGTTCCTGCAATTAGCCACATTTGGTGCAACCGCGGCGGAGATAGACGCCAAGACGAAAGTTTCGGTCGATGAATGGTTGGAGGCGCAGTTTCAGCTACCCATCGCTAGACACACCCCCATTGTAAATCGGTATTTGCAGACCTATGGTTATGACATCGATGCCATGCCTAATCCGGGCACTTTCCGTCGTTTTGCCTTCTGGGAGCGCGCGATTGGGAGTCCAGACCAGTTGCGTCAATTGGTCGCCTACGCCTTAACCCAGGTTTTTGTGGTCTCAGATCGTCCCACGCCGATCTTCGTCAATCCCCTCGCCTTATCCAGCTACTACGACACATTGCTCGAGCACAGCTTTGGCAATTTCGAGGATCTACTGCTCGCTGTCACCTTGCATCCTGTGATGGGCTTTTACTTAAGTCATGTGAATAACGCCAAGTCGGACCCGGTGGCTAACACCTTCCCAGACGAGAATTATGCGCGTGAGGTCATGCAACTGTTTACGATTGGTCTGTATGAACTGAATCTTGATGGCTCTTGGGTTTTGGATCCAGCCGGCAAGCCTATTCCAACTTATGACAACCAGGTCATAAGAGAGTTCTCCAAAGTTTTCACCGGGTTGAGTTATGGCGAAACCGGGTATTCGCCCGATCTGATGTTTGGAAAGAGAAACCCTGCATTTAACGTCCCGATGGTGATGTTTGAAGAATTTCACGAGCTGGGCGAAAAAAGACTACTGAACGGTGAGGTTCTTCCCAACGGTCAATCTGCGATGGAGGACATCCAAGGCGCAGTGAAGAATCTTTTCCAGCACGCCAATGTGGGACCTTTCATTGGCAAACTGCTTATTCAGCGATTGATTACATCGAATCCCTCACCCGCCTATGTCGCTCGAGTCGCGTCGGCATTTAACGGAGAGGGTGAGGCGCCGAGAGGTGATATGAAAGCGCTGGTGCGGGCGATATTGACCGACCCAGAAGCTGCCAGCGCTGAGCGAATAAGAGAGCCTTTCAGGCGTTATGTTCATATGATCCGAGCGCTCGAACCCACGTCGGAAGACGGATCTTATCCCGGGCTCGGCTATTTGGCACAATTTTTGACGGGTCAGCACGTCCTGAGTGCGCCAAGCGTTTTCAACTTCTACTCGCCGGCTTTCACCCAGCCTGGAGAGCTCGAGACGCTCGGCTGGGTCTCTCCAGAGCTGCAAATTACAACGGAAGACACGATTGTTGGCATCACCAATTTGGTAGCCGCGACGCTCTATCGTGAGCAGGGCCTCGACACGCCAATCGATTTTCCCGATGTCACGTTTAATCTTTCTCATTATTTCGCACTCGCCGATGAGGGCGAAGCGTTGGTCGACGAGATCGCCATCGTTTTTGCTGGCGATCAACTAAGTCAGGCTGCGCGTTCAATCATTCTGGATGCGGTTGAGGAGATCCCAGCGACGAATCGCCAAGACCGTGTCAATCTGGCGTTATATCTCACATTAATTGCGCCGAGTTATGCGGTGCTCGGAGAGGACGCATGAGCGCGTTTAGACGAAGGGACTTTCTTCGGTCAGCCTCGAGACTGGGCTTGCTTACAGGCTTGGGTGGGGCTTTGCCCTTCATTCATCAGAGTGTCCTCGGCGCAGATGACAGCGACGAGGATTATCGAGCCTTGGTCTGCGTCTTGCTGGCCGGAGGTGCAGATTCCTTTAACTTGTTGGTGCCAAGGAGCCAATCCGCCTATTCAATGTACAAGGCTAGAAGAGGTGATTTAGCACTTGATCTCAACCGTTTGCTGCCCATTGGCACAGAGCAGGGGGCAACGACGTTTGGTCTTCACCCTTCGCTGACTGGACTCCAGGGGCTATTTGAGCGCCAACATGGGGCTTGGCTCACTAACATTGGTCCTCTGGTCGAACCCACTAGTCCTGATGCCTTCAACGCCGGGCAGGTCGACCTGCCGCTGGGTCTTTTTTCGCATGCGGATCAAATCAGTAGTTGGCAGACCGTCGATCCAGGTACCAGGACCACCACGGGGTTTGGCGGTCGACTGGGGGATCTTTTGATCAATCAGAATTCGCAGCAACCGCTTGCAACCAGTATCACGCTATCTGGATCCAACGTGTTTCAGTCCGGTCGATCCACGGGTAGCTACAGCATGAATGCCAACGAGGGCGTCAGAACGATAGGGGGCTTTGACGATAGCGACGTCTTCAGGTCTGCGCTGATCCGTCTCATCGCTGACGACCGGGGGAACGTGCTAAGGCGCGCTTATGCAGACAAGCTCGATTCTGCCATTGAAACTGGCACGGTCTTTCGTGAGGCGCTTTCACAAGCCCAAGCGCTAAATACTGCGTTTGCTGCCGATCCGTTTTCGTCCGCTATGGCGCAGATTGCTCGAGTGATGAGCATTCGGCAATTGTTAGGCGCGAGTCGCCAGACGTTTTTTGTGACTTACGGCGGCTGGGATCATCACGAGGACACGCTGGGTCAAATGGATAACATGTTGCCCGCTTTAGATCAGGGTTTATCTCAATTCTTTACTGCTTTGGAAGAGCTGGGTATGAGTCATCAAGTGACGACCTTCACTATCTCGGATTTTGGTCGAACGCTGACATCCAATGGTAAAGGATCTGATCACGGCTGGGGCGGGCAAGCCTGGGTAATGGGTGGTGCAGTGAATGGTGGTCAAATCTTTGGCCAATATCCTGAGCTAGATGTAGATAATCCCCTGGATGTCGGTCGTGGTCGCTTTCTTCCTACAACCAGTGTCGACGCGCTCTACGCTGAATTCAGCCGGTGGATGGGGGTGGAGCCGCTGGACCATCCCTCACTGCTCCCTAACTACGCCAAATTCGTGGGGGAAAGCCAAGGCATCGGGCTGGAAGCGCTGCTGGCCCGCTAGTGCGCATGAGAACATCAACGGGCTGAGTGCTCGCCTCGCGTAGGCTCTTCCCTAGTAGAAATTTTGCACCAGATCAAAGGCTAAAAAATTGCTTGCGTTCGATTGGCTTGGATCTATGATTCGCTGGCCTCGTCCGCGGAATTGAAGTTGACCTTGTTCATCCCGAGAGATCGTCCGAATCGAGATCAATAGCTGTCTCTCGGCCAAGCCTTAAGGTCTTTGAAACGCTACTTGATTCGCTGAGCACACGATTCTCTCTTCGCTCATGTCGATTGAATAGATGAAGTTGCTTGGGCTTTTCTCTTGGAGCCTTGGTTAGATTCAGGGCGGCGAATGCTTGGTCGCAACTTGGGTGGTGGATGGTGAGCGCTAGAAAAGGGCGCTAAATGGAGAAAGAAATGGCAGACAGTTTTGGACTTTGGGCGCTGGTACCCACCGCAGTGGTGCTGCTTTTGGCCGTCACCACCCATCGTGCTCTGGAGTC
>CAYZUV010000203.1:0-4213 GCA_964481245.1 uncultured Pseudomonadales bacterium | reverse complement strand
TATAACCGGCTGACCATGGCGAACGAATCGGACGCCTTTACGATCAACGTTGGCTCACTGCGCATGACCTATTCGTTCAACCCTAAGATCTCCATCCAAGCGCTTCTTCAATACAACGACAGCACCGACGTTTTCGCCACCAACTTCAGGTTCGCGTGGCTCACATCTGCCGACGCAGGCTTTTACCTCGTTTACAACGAGACACGCGATGACGACGTGGGCATGTTTAGAGAAAAGCGAAAGGAATGGATTATTAAATACTCGCACACCTTCGACGTGTTCAATTAACCGGGATCCAATTCTTGATCAGACCCGCCTAAACCACCCAATACCCGCAAGCATCAAGATCGGCGCCAAGATCAAGTTTGTGATTGAAAGCAGCTGCCACCCGACATAATCGGTCCATGGCACGCCAAGTGTGGCCACCATGAACAGCGTGGTGGTCGTCCAGGGCACGAGAGATTCTAGCATCGTGCCGTAATCCTCAAGCGAGCGTGACAAAACGCGTCGATCAATTCCTCGCTCATCGAATTGTCGCCGAAACGCGTCCCCAACAATAAAGCTCGTCGCGTACTGATTACTGGTCAACGCGTTCACCGCACCTGTGGCAAAAAGCGCGGTAAGCGCTGTGCTCTTGGCTGATCGACTCCAAACCAGCAAACGGCGGATCACTCGAGGAATCGCCGATACAGAATCGACAACACCCACAAAGAAAAACACGAAGAAGGCGATGAAAATCGGCTCGGCCATGCTGTATACCCCGCCTCGATTCATCAACGAGGTGAGACCCTCACTCGCTTGAACCCCTGGCGCCATGACATCAAGATCAAATCCAGATCGCATCGCAGCGCCGAGTTCGGCGACACTATAGGGCTGCAAGCTCACAGCCAATATGGCCGCTGAAAGAATAGACAGCAGCAAAGTGGGTAATGCGGGTTGACGCAGGATGCTGCCAACCAACACGATAATCGGGGGCAACAACAGCAACCAGCTGAACTCAAAGAGGCTGGCGATGCCGGCCATCAGCCCATCAATCTGCGCTTGTTCTGGTGCGGCAGTGAGTTCGGTCGCGAAACCAAGGTAAGTGAATACGGAAGCGGCGATCACTGCCGAGGGTAAGGTGGTGTATAGCATCGACTGGATGTGGCCGTATAAATCCACGTTGCAAGCAATCGCGGCCAGGTTCGTGGTGTCTGACAGCGGCGATAATTTGTCCCCAAAATAAGCGCCACCAATCACAGCGCCCGCCGTGATACCCAGATCAGCATTCATCGCCCCGCCAATACTGATCAGGACCACGCCAATCGTTCCTGCTGATCCGTAACTTGTACCGGTGAGTGTCGAGAACACCACAGGGATGATGAAGGCGATGAGATAAAACGTTTCCGGATTGACCAGCGTTAACCCGTAGTAGACGAGCATGGGTATCGTTCCTGACAGCATCCAAGTGCCAATCAGAACCCCAATGAATAACAAGATAAAAAACGCTGGCATGGCCGCATCCATCCGCGACATGACGGAACGTTGCATCTCATCCCAACTCACACCGCCGGCTCGAAGGATCACGATGGCGAGCACTGCTGCGGCAATAAAGACCAGCTCCAAGGCGAGCTGTGGACGACCTAACACAAGTGGCGGAAAGACTAAGCCACCAGTAATCATCAAAAGGAGGCCAACAATCGGTAGCGAGACCAACCAAAGCGGACGATCACGTGCACCGCCTTGGCGCAACCCATCTACCGAAACCGCAGCCTCGCTTGTAGCGCTCTCTTCATGCATGAATCGGCCCTGCTGCCGACGTCATCAAATGGATCAGAAAAACGGGAATTTGTCTCGGATGCGCCGCTTCGACATACGCTTTGAATTGAGGCGACAGCTTGGCCTGATTTTCAACCCGACGGGCAGATTCAGCAGGATGGCACTCCTCAATCCTTGCCTCAAAAAGCCCTTCGGCAAGCTCAACTTTGATCCTTGGCTGGGCTCGCAGGTTATGCACCCAAGCGGGATGTTGCTTTGATCCAGCAAACGATGCGAACAAGATCCGCTCATCACCAGACACGGTCAGAACGAGCGGGATCAAGCGCACTTGATCTGTTTTCGCGCCCAAGGTGTGCAATATCACCATGGGATAACCAGCGAACATCGCGACGCGCCCCTCATTGGCGCGGAACTCATCGATGATTTGCTGGTTGAATTGCTGCATATCTGTCGCCATGCTCACCCAACCCTCTGCTTCAGTGACCTCGACCTTAGCACAGGGTCGAGCGTTCACGAGAGCCTCTCACCCCAACTGCAATTCGGAAAACGCTGAGTTTTGTGCCGAGACCGGATGTGCCATGATCAGCGGGATTTCCTAAGGAGAAGATGCTGTGCTTTCGAACAAAAAAATCATTGTCACTGGCTGTGGACGAGGCATGGGTGAAGCCACGTTTCTTGCCTACGTCAAAGCCGGCGCCCAAGTGGTCGGCATGGACATTGATTCAAACACCGGCCATCAAGTGCTCGATGCAGCCCTAACCCTTCGAGAAAATTCTGCGACCTTCATTCAAGTGGATGTCGCTAGCCCCGAATCGGTCGAACGCGCCTTCCAAGAGGCCGTCTCTTGGCTGGGCGGTGAATTGCATGTGCTAGCCCATCCCGCTGCAATTCAGGCAGCATCTGATCCAAGCCATGTCACAGCAGACGCCTGGGATCGGATGTTCGCGGTGAACGTGCGCGGCACCATGCTGACCAATCAGGCGGCCCACGGATACATGAAAGCCGGAGGCGGCGGATCGATTATCAATTTCGGATCAATATCGGGCCAGCGCGCAGAGCCGGGCGCGGTCGCCTACTCCGCGGCTAAAGGCGCGGTCCATTCGTGGACTCGCTCGGCCGCCGCAGCCTGGGGCAAAGATAAGGTACGAGTCAATGCCATATTGCCCGCCATCGCGACCCCTATGTACCACGAAGCCATGTCACGAATGAGTGAAGCCGAGGAAACGGCATCTTATTGGATGAACCATCAATCCATTGCCTTGGGCCAAACCTACGGCGATGCCGCGCGTGATCTGGCCCCTGTCATGGTGTTTTTCGCGTCAGATGATTCCGGTTTTATCACGGGCCAACTGATTCCGGTCGACGGTGGGCAAACGACGACGAGATAAAAACCGACGAAGAGGATTGGCGGACGCCGAGATCTGATCCCGTTAGGCATTGAGCGCGGGCGCCGCGCCCAGTTTTGCCACCTTGTCCGGCGCGAAAAAGGGTCAAGCGGGCAAGACTCAAACCAAAGGAAACCCGTGACTCAAGCCAGCCACACGAAAGAGCTCAAAAAACTCGCCCAACTGGCCGGGCCACTGATGACCGCGCAGCTCGCGCAAATGGGTATGGGTGTGACGGATGCAGTGATGGCCGGGCACTATGGCGCAGTTGACCTTGCCGGCGTCGCGCTTGCCGGCAGCATGATGTGGCCAGTCATGATGTTGTTTATGGGCTGCTTGCAGGCCCTGACGCCATCGATTGCGCAATTGAACGGTGCAGGTCAGCATCGGGAAATTGGTGAGATCGTTCGCCAAGGCCTTTGGCTAGCGCTCGTCGCCGGCGCCCTCGCCATGGCCACCCTTCGAAGCATTGGCCCAGTGTATGCCTGGCTCGACGTTGACGCCGCAGCTTCAAGCATCTCGATCGCCTACCTTGACTACACGTCATTGGGTATTCCCGCGTTGATGCTGTTCTTCTCTTTAAGGTTTCTTGCCGACGGCATGGGGTTTACCCGCCCTGCAATGATCATCGCAGTGACCGCGTTAATGTTAAAAATCCCCTTAAATTATCTCTTCATCTATGGTTTCGGAGACTACGAGGGTTACGGTGGCGTTGGCGCGGGCATGGCGCAAGCCATCATCATGTGGTTTCAACTGATCGCGATTCTGGTGGTTGTGACTCGCAAGCGATTTGATATCACGGGCTGGCGCGCGCATTTCTCAGCGCCGGACCGGCCTAGAATTGCGCGTCTTCTGCGCATCGGCGCCCCAATTGGCGCAACCATCTTTGCTGAAATGGGGCTCTTTTCGTTTACGACGCTACTGCTCGGTCGATTCGGCGCCGAGGTGGTCGCCGCGCACAATATCTCCATGAACATCAATGGCGTGGTCTTCATGCCACCCATGGCACTTGGCATGGCAGCCACTATCAGGATCGGGTATCGCATTGGGCAGGGCGAACTCCTCACCGC
>CAYZUV010000202.1:2470-4259 GCA_964481245.1 uncultured Pseudomonadales bacterium | reverse complement strand
CATCGCTGGCCGAACCATCACCGCGCATTTAGGTCTCGCCAAGGGCAACACGATCAGAGCACGTCATGTTGGTCGCGATATCATCGCGCTGCTCAGAACACTCGTCGGAGGGGAAATCCAGGAGTACACCAAACTCATGGCCGAGGCTCGGGAGCAAGCCCTCGACCGAATGATTAACCATGCTCACGCCATGGGCGCCGATGCGATCATCAACGTTCGCTTTTCAACCTCCGTTGTCCTAGGCGGCGCCGCTGAACTACTGGCGTATGGCACCGCGGTGACATTATCCTCTGAGTAAGAAAAGCCCCCATGTGCTCATGCCTTTTTCGATGCGAGTCCAGGAATTGAAGATTGATCTCGGTGAAGCCCGCTAAGCAGAGCCTCCAAACGAGGGTTCTGGCCCGAATCATCAGCCAAGCGGTTCGCGGCACTGGTATGGCCGATCATGTCGATTGAGCTCACAAAAGAGGAAGAAAGACTTTTTGACGAGCAAGGCTGGTTCCTTCGCAAATCGGTCTTCTCCCTCGATGAGGTGGCCGTGGTCATCCTTGAGTTCGACGAACTCGAAGCGCTGGCCCGAGACTTGCGCGAAACCACACTCCTTCAGAACGCACAGTTCGTCATGAATCCTGGGCCAGAAGGCGAGCCCGTACTCGCCAGAGTCGTTTGGGCCGGCGGCGCCAGAGCCTCGCTGCTCGAATTCGGCGCGGACGCTCGACTCCTGACCCCAGTGATGGATCTGCTTAGAACCGAGGTCGTCGTCCAACTCCTTAATCAAGCACACTTTAAGCGACCGGGTGATGGCGTCGCTTTTGACTGGCACCAGGATATCCAGCATCGGGATAAAGGCGGCGGCAGTTGGCGGGATATTGGCCCTCGAGGCAGTTACGTACAAACCATCAGCGTGCTCGATCAGATGGATATTAAAAGCGGACCATTGGAATTCATTCCTTCAAGCAATCAGTGGGGCCCCGTCCGATTCAAGGGTCGTGAAATGGGTCCTGTCGATCTGTTGTATCAGGCGGATATTGATCCTCAAGACCATGAGGTCGTGCGTGTAATAGGTGAGCCGGGTGACGTGATATTTTTCGGGCCTTATACGGCCCATATGAGTCGGGCCAACACCAGTGACCACTATCGACGCGTACTCATCAACGGGTATGCGGTCGAAGGTGCTAATTTTCGGCACTATCCGGGCGTGGGACTCGGTCGAGTCATGAGGCTTTAGATCGGTGTTTAGCACCCTCGATTGGAGCGTCATCGCAGTGTATCTTGTCGGGACGACATGGCTAGGACACTGGCTTCGCGGACCTCAACAAAGCAATTTTGATTTTTTCCTCGGCGGACGCTCCGTCCCATGGCCGGCTGTTGCCGCCAGCTCAATTGCGACCACCATCAGCGCCATCACATTCGTTTCCGTGCCCGCGCTGGTGTTCGCTAGTGAAGGCAATTTCACCTATCTCCAGCTTGCGATTGCCGGCATTCTGAGTCGGGTGCTTGTCGCCTACTTCTTGGTGCCACACTATTTTTCTGGCGAGTTTTATAGCCCTTATGATTTCACTCGTTCGAGACTGGGGCCTGCCGCTGGGCAACTGATCTCAGGGCTCTTTCTTCTCGGCGGCGTGCTGGGTCAAAGCGTAAGGGTGTACGCCACCGCCCTTGTTCTCGAGCTCTTGACCGGATGGACGCTCAGTACCAGCGTTCTAATCATCGCGGTGTTCAGCATTCTTTGGACTTGGATGGGCGGCATCCGAACCGTCATTTGGACGGACGTCGTGCAATTCTTCAT
>CAYZUV010000202.1:0-2370 GCA_964481245.1 uncultured Pseudomonadales bacterium | reverse complement strand
GTGACTTATCAGACCAGCGAGCTCAACCTTGTTGACCTCGCGTTCACCATGACCACGTATACCTATGGCCCGATGTTTGGTTTGATTCTCCTCAGCATCATCGGTTTGCGAAAAGCAGCGTCATGTTTCCCGGCGGTCGGGTTCAGCATCCTGCTGGTCATCATCCTCAATCACCCTGGCTTCATCGGGTTACCCTACCCTTCGCCCCTATTGGCTTGGCCGTGGCTATTTCCTATTGCTACCCTGTGCACCTTGGGCATTGCACTCGGACTTGACTATTTGAGGGATCGATTCACATGAAGTCACAAACCATGAGATGTTTTGCGATTGTCTGCAGTGTTGTCCTCTGCACCACCGCCTGTCAGCAACTGCCCATCGTTAAGGCCCCGTCTCAAAACTTCAACGAACGGGTGAATCATTTGGTGATTCATTTCACCTCAGAGAACTTTCAAGAGTCCCTTAACATTCTGACCCAGTCAGAGACGCGTCCGGTCAGCGCGCATTACTTGTTGCCTGATCCAATGGACGCCACTTACGACCTTAGCGAATTGAAAATCTTTGCTTTGGTACCACCACAATTCAGAGCTTGGCACGCGGGAAACTCCTATTGGGCTGGCAAAACGGGGCTCAATGATCAATCAATCGGTATTGAAATTGTCAACGAATCTCGGTGCCTCGACGACATAGCGACACTTGCCAATCAACCCGCATTTAAGGATCGATGCCGCTTTGAGGCTTTTGCACCTGAACAGATCGCGCTACTGATCGCACTGATCAAGGAGATCCTAAAAGACTTCCCTGACATTTCGCCGCACGCCATCATTGGTCATGCCGATATCGCACCGAGCAGGAAGATCGACCCAGGCCCGCTGTTCCCTTGGCGACAACTGTATGGGGAAGGCATCGGCGCATGGTTTGATGAAAATCGGGTCCAGACGCTTATTCCGTGGCTTGAGACACATCCCATCCCATTGGAAACGCAGCAACGCCTACTCAATCACTACGGGTACGATCTGGACGTGACCGGCACCGAGGACACACAATCACAGCTTGCTGTGCGCGCCTTCCAAATGCACTTTCGCCCGAACAACTACTCAGGATTCTTCGATACGGAAACGCTTGCTCGGCTGATCTCGCTGATCGAACGTTATCGACCTGAAGGTCTGACATTGATCAGTGATTTGCCAGAGGCGATCGCTCTGCATCGCGCTCTACCCTAACGTTTCAACTCCCCATCGCCCTGTCAGCATACAAGCGCGAACCCCATTAAACTTGCTCAACTCGTTCACCCAGGGCTCGTGCTCGATCAAGCCGACTGGCTTCATCGCCAGGCAAATGACGCCACGCCAGCGTCAACAATACGAAAGTGATGACGAATATGCCCATGGCACTGGTCATTGCCAACTGTAACGAGGATGCCGAATCCATGCCATCTGCTGCAAACATATCTGACAACTGACCGATGAAATAAGGTCCCATGGCCAATCCCACCATCGTATTCACTAGAATGTAATAGGCACTGGCCACTGCTCGCATCCTCGGCATCACCAAATCACTGGCGGTTGAGGGCGGGATGCCGGGCCATGCGGCACTGAATAAGTGATGGAAGAAATTCAGTGCAAATGCCCACATCAGGCTTTCTGTGTAGACCATCCAATAGACAAGCGGCGCCGTTCCGAAGATTGCAAGGTAGCCAACGATTAGACGTCCTGCGGGATGCTTTGTTTTGGCCCAATCGCCGATTACTCCGCCGAGGGTCACCCCGATCAGACCACCCACCGCCGCGCCCAGCCCGATGTACATACCCACTTCAGCAGCATTGGTATCGTGGAGTCGCAACATCAGCGGTGCGGTCCAATAACCGATCCCGTAAGTCACAAACGCGATCGAAGGAAACGCTACGAGCGTGTAAATCAGGCCTTTGGACTTAAACATCATGGCGTAGGTTGCAGGATCGCGAGCCCGCAGTGCTTGCACCCAAGACACGGTGACATAGACCCCTAAACCGATGGCTACCCACTGCGGAATATTGCCAGTGACAAGAACAAGGGCATACGCTACCAGCGCAATCACACCCCCGGCCAAGAGATTCTTGGGCAAACTGGCGCCTAACTTTTTCAATCCAAAGAGATTGATAATCGGCAGCATCGCAGCGAGCTCAGTGCCCAGCACTCTAAACGGGGTCGGGTGCACTTCGGTTAATAGACCCTCACTCTGACCCCGCCTTGGTTCCTTTAGCGTCCACACCCAGAGAGACATCAAAATGCCTGGAATGCCCACCGCCAGAAAAGCCGCTTGCCACCCTTTGATGCCCATGGGGGCCTCAGCCGGCGTGAGATACGTCGAATCCCAGGTTTCCATCACGAAGCC
>CAYZUV010000201.1:0-4265 GCA_964481245.1 uncultured Pseudomonadales bacterium | reverse complement strand
CAGGGCTCGTAGTGCGTAATCGGTCCGCCAAAGTGATGTAGACCGTCCTCTAGCTCAACCGAAAGCTCGACCGGCCCGTTAATCTCTGGTTCAAACTTGAGCAGGGTGTGCCCCCGGCTGAACCAAGTGGCGAGCGCTTCGAAGGTTGTAAACCAAGGCCAAACCTCTCCAGGCGCTGCGGCAATGGCGACCGCTCGGCGAACGTAAAGGCGGCCCGGTGAAAAAGTGGCATGCGACACGAGAGGGCTCCGTCATTTGCTCGAGTGGAGTGATGTTCGCAGGCTACCATGGGCTTGAAGCTCGTGCGTCGCCCGAAGCAAGTTGATAGACTCCCCGCGCTTTGTGTTTGAGACCCCCCATGCATCACCTCGAAGAATTGGAAATCAATACCGGCACCGTCACCATTCGTGGAAAACGATGGCGCCAGGACGGAGGCATCCCCACGCTCTGTCTGCATGGGTTTTTAGACAATGCAGCCAGCTTTGATCTTTTGGCGCCGAAGTTAAAAGGGCTTGATCTCTTCGCGATGGATTTTGCCGGACACGGGCTGTCAGATCATCGCCCGCTCGGTGCGCCCTACACTGGACTGTCAGATCTTCATGAAATCCTCAGCGTTGCCGATCACCTTGGTTGGACGACGTTTTCCGTGATCGGTCATTCGATGGGTGCTGAACTCGGAGCTCAACTTGCAGGGCTGTTTCCAGATCGCGTTAAAGCACTCGTTTGTCTCGACGGCTATTGCGGCACCAATACCATTGAGCAGACGCTCGATCATCTGAGCAGCATGGTGACCTCGGCTTCTGCCAGATCGTCAAAGCTGAAAGTCTTTGATTCGCTCAGTGCCATGGCTCAGCGTTTGTCTGAAGCTACCGGTCAAAGCCTTGAATCTGCGCAATTACTCGTGGCTCGCGGACATCGTTCCGTGCCCGGTGGCTACACCTGGCGAGCGGATTCTCGAGTGAGAGGCGGCGGTCCGCTCGAATTGACGCCCGATCAATTACGGGGCTTGGCGGATGCCACGAGGGCAAGGACGGCGGTGATTCTTGCGGATATTGAAAGCGAGTGGCTGAAGCGATCGCTCAAGGTCATTTTGAATCCGGTGCCTTCAACCATGGAGATCGCGCACATTCCCGCGCATCATCATTTTCATATGCATGCAGAGCATGAGGTGCTGGCCGAGATGATCAGCACCTTTTTGGCGGGAGAGAAATTGCCGGGCGCGTTAAGCGCGGAGGGTTACCGGCAGCTCTCGGATACCGTGAATGAAACTGGAGTTCACGTAAGTCGGCTCGCCGGTCACCTCAACGCGTGAGAAACGTTTAAGAATCTCTTCCCACACCACGCGCAATTGCATTTCTGCGAGCCGGTTACCCACGCACCGATGAATGCCATAGCCGAAGGACATGTGGTTCCTGGGGTTTGGCCGATCGATGATGAAGTCGTCTGGACGCTCGAGATGCGATGCATCGCGGTTTCCTGAGATATACCACATCGCCACGCGATCGCCCTTCTTGATTTGCTTCCCTCCGAGTTCGGCGTCCGCCACCGCAGTTCTCGCCATATGGGCAAGCGGCGTTTGATAGCGAATGATTTCAGGGACCATCTTGCTGATGAGGTCTGGGTTTTGCAGTAGCTTTTCATATTCAGAAGGATTGCGGTTCAGCGCCAGCACGCCGCCTGAAATCGAATTTCGGGTGGTGTCGTTGCCCCCGACAATGAGCAGGATGACGTTACCCAGCAGCTCCTGAGGCGTCATGTTCTGCGTTGACGGGTCGTGCGCCATCAGGGAGATGAGGTCGAATTTTGGGGGCTCTTTTTTTCGGGCCTCGTAGTATTCGGTGAAATAAGCAAGGCAGTTGAAGAGTTCCTGAAAGCCTTCCTCCGGCGTCTCAAAGTAATCCGGGTCTCCAAGGTTTTGGATCACGTCTGACCACTGAATGAGTTTCATCCGATCTTCTTGTGGGATGTCAAAGAGGGTCGCCAGCATTTGCCCCGTCAGGTCGACGGATACGTGACGTACCCAGTTAAATTCTTCCCCGACGGGGAGGTGATCAAGAATTTCACCTGCGCGCTCACGGATGAGCGGCTCAAGATCGGCTAGATTGCGCGGCAAAAACATCGGTGTGACGACTTTGCGTTGGGCGTCGTGCTTGGGCGGGTCTTCTTGGATGAACATCGGCAATGCGAATGGATCATCATCGGGCCTTGGCACGCCACCGAGACCAATCCCCCCTAGACTTTGCTTGGACGAGAAGATCTCGTGTTGCTTATCGACTTGCATGATGTCTTCATAGCGCGTCACGGACCAATAAGGGCCAAAGAGGCTGTTTTCATGGTAGTGAACCGGGTCTTCGTTCCTCAGTCGCTCAAAGTGCGGCCAAAAGGTGTCGTTGGCAAAGAGCGCTGGATGCGATGGGTCGATGTCGTCGATGGGAATGTCCGCCGCAGGGAAATGCGGGTCGATCGCCCAAGCTTCCGCAAGCTCTTTATTCGATACGGTCAGGTCGCCGCCCCGCACGCGCTCAGTGAGCCGGTTGCGCTCGGTGGGGTCTGGGTTGATGTAGAACGAAGACATAGGTGCATCCGATTTCGTCAGGTGAGCCAAAGAGCCTAGCGCGTTATTGAAGGCACGAAAAGGCTAGCGCAAGGGCTGCAGGGCCTGTGTATGATGGCCGGGTAAGGAGATGATTGTCATGGATTTAGCAACGTTCAGAGCCGAAACGCGCGCTTGGATTGAAGCGAATTGCCCGGAAGGTGCCAAGGGTCCTGGTCCTGTGCCGCTGGGGAGCACCAAGGTTGAATTACCTGCGGACACGCGACTTTGGCTCGAGCGAATGGCGGATAAAGGTTGGACGGTGCCAACCTGGCCAATGGAATATGGCGGCGCTGAGTTAGACAGACCCCAATACGAGGTGTTGGTTGATGAACTCAAAAGAGCGGGTGCAAGAACGCCGCTCACAGGGCGGGGGGTCAATTACATCGGCCCCACGATTTTAGAATTTGGCACGGATGAGCAAAAAGCAAAGTGGTTGCCGATTTGCGCGCGGGGCGAGGGCGCCTGGGCCATGGGCTACTCGGAACCCGGCGCCGGGTCTGACCTCGCCAATTTGTCGTTGCGTGCTGAACTCGATGGCGACCACTACGTGATTAACGGATCTAAAATATGGACCAGCGATGCCACGATTTGCGATTACATTTTCGTGCTGGTACGAACCTCCCCTGAAAAACCCAAACACGAAGGCATCAGTCTCATCTTGGTCGATATGAACCAGCCGGGCGTGAAGGTGTCGCCGATTCGATTGATCTCAGGCGCTTCGCCTTTCTGCGAAACTCACTTTGATAACGCGGTGGCGCCCGCGACCGACTTGATAGGGGGTGTTGATCGAGGCTGGACGGTGGGTAAGCGGCTCTTGCAGTTTGAGCGGTCAACGCATGCTGGGATCAATATTTCAGGCTCCCAAGGCGGGCGTTCGGAGAAGAGTGAGATGCCGACGCTGGTCTCTCGCTATGTCGCGAAGGTGAATGGAAAGCTGGCTGATGCAGACCTGCGGGGCAGGCTGACCCAGTTCGAAATGAACGCGCATGCCCAACGCATTACCCAGCGACGCGCCATTGAGGAGCTCCAATCACGGGCGCCTGGGTTTACCTCGTCAGCCGTCAAACTCACCAATGCGCTGAATATTCAAGAAGGGGATGAGTTGCTTGTGGCGGCCATGGGGCCGCAAGGATTCAGGTGGGATCCCGAGACGGCGGACGCTGAAGAGTTGGCCGCCTTGCAGAAATGGCTTTATCAAAAATCGCTGACCATTGCCGGTGGCACGAAGGAAGTGCAATTGAACATCATCGCTAAGCGCGTGCTGGGGCTACCTGATTAGAAGAATGTTGCCTTACCAACACACGTCAGTCCTTGCCCCAGGCATCGGGCGCATCGACACATGAAACACTGCGATGGTTGCTGTGTATTCGAAAGAAGCAAAGAGTAGCCCCTCGTCAGCATTGCGCTCGCTGGGAAGAAACTTCATCGCTTCTGGACCACGATGGCGACCGTCCTGAAAGTAAATACCCCCCGCATATTGCCCGTGAGCGGGTTGAGTTAGGTCATACGCGAGGATGGCATTGCCTCGCTCTAAACCGACAAAGGCGATGGTTTGGTCACCGATGCGCGCGAGAGCTAAGCCCTCGGGCTCAATGCCTCGTTTAGGGCTTCGTCGGTCCATTGGGTCAGCGGATAAACATCGGCTCACTCGAGCACTCATGTCGCTTGC
>CAYZUV010000200.1:0-4282 GCA_964481245.1 uncultured Pseudomonadales bacterium | reverse complement strand
AGGATCATTTCTCAGTTCGCGCTGATCCCTTTCGGCTCACTCGATTCATCCATGATCTCGAGGGTTTCAAAGGCAACACGGAGAATTACTATGCGCCTGAAAATAGCTATATCGACCGGGTTCTAGCGACACGAAGGGGCATTCCCATATCGCTTGCACTGGTTCATCTTTGTCTTGCCGAGCGTCTAGGACTCAGGGCCTGGGGAATTAATTTTCCTGGGCACGTGCTCGTCGGTTATGACGCCCTCGATGCGGCCGTGATTGACCCTTTCTCGGGCCGTCAACTGAGCCACGCAGATTGCCAAACGCTCCTGAAACAAAATCTCGGTCCAAGACACCAATTGACCGAACAACACCTTGAGGCAGCCTCACCTCGGGCATTGCTGCTTCGCCTGATCGAAAACTTAAAGCAATATTTTTGGCGCAAGCGCGATTGGAATGCCGTGGAGCGCAGCTTACGCCTGCAGCGTACTCTCACTCCCTCTGCACCCCAGTGGTCATTGCAGACCGCTTCGGTTAAAGAAATGCGCGGAGACTTGGAAGCTGCGCAACGGATTTATCGATCGATCATTGAGACCACCAGTGATCAAGATCTCAAGACCGCTGCCATGAAACGCCTCACCGCTATGGGCGCTTCAAAATCAACACTTCACTAGCAGCCCTAGGCCCGCATCAAGGTCGCCAAAACCCGCAATGCGTGCAGGTCATCGCTAAAAACGAGACTTCAACTGCGTGAATTAGAGCCTGTTATCGCCTTCGACGCGGGAGACTTTTGGCGAGATTCGTCTCGCGATCCGCACGCCCTGCCTCTTTTCAGACTGAACTAGGCGGACTCAAGCAACTCAAGCGCCGACTGCGCTCTGCGTGCCACTCCTTCTTTTTGTCGGTCCAGATCCACGTCACGCGAATCGCCCATCGCGCCGACCAAATACCTTTTATAAACCCCCTGACCGATAGCAGCCAGCCGCCAGTGCTGAAAGGCGCGGTAATAGTTGATATTCGATAGATCTCGCCCTGTGCGTTTGGCGTACAGCTCACTCAACTCATCTCGGGTTCCAAAGCCGCCAGCTGCCGTCGGTGCCTGATCGCCCTCACCGAGAAGTTCCACTTCATCTGCAGACAACCAATTATTCAAAATGTACCCAACATCCG
Source organism: uncultured Pseudomonadales bacterium (assembly GCA_964481245.1). GTDB lineage: Bacteria > Pseudomonadota > Gammaproteobacteria > Pseudomonadales > Azotimanducaceae > UBA9926. The sequence goes on along the minus strand of CAYZUV010000200.1, from coordinate 3,130 downwards.
CTAAGGGGTCGCCCAAGGTGCACAATTCCCAATCTAGAATCGCCAGGACCCTAGGACCTTCAACAATCATATTGCCCAGCCGAAAATCACCGTGAACAATACTTGCACCCACTTGATCAGGCATGCGTTCAGCAAGCAGCGTCTGACATGCTTCCATTGCGGGAATTTCATGCGTTTTAGAGGCCGCCCACTGCTTACTCCACCGATTGATCTGCCGAGATAAATAAGCCTCCTTGCGCCCAAGATCACCCAAACCCACTGCATCAATGTCAACCGCATGCAGGTCACACAAGATATTGATCACGTGCCTTCCTAAGTCGCCACGATCAGAAGGATCGATCGCGTCGCTCACAGAAGAATCGTTCAGAACGACCCCTTCGACAAAGTCCATGACGTAGAAGCTAGCCCCATTCACCTCCGGGTCTTGGCACAAGCCAAACGTCTTGGGCACCGGCACACCCGAATGTTCGAGCGCTGAAATAATTTTGTGCTCGCGTCCCATATCATGCGCGCTTTCGAGCACATGACCCAACGGCGGTCGACGGAGAACCACTTTTCGACCATTCGCGTCCGTGCAGGCGAATGTCAGATTGGAGTGCCCGCCGGTAATCAAATCGTAGCGAATGGGCGACTGAAATTCGGGAACCTGGGCCTCAAGCCAAGCGCCTACTTTGACCTCATCAATGCCTTCCATGTTTTGATCTCCTGTGACCTTGATCTACTTTTTTCTCGGCTTTCAAGGGAATACCCAACCACCTATTGGATCCAAGTGACTCCGGGCAGCGTTCTTTTGATTATCAAAGGCACCGAGGCTCCTTTCGCTCAATGCGTTTATTTTGCGTCAGAGTCCCTTATACCTCACCGCCTCAGCCTCGGTCCGCCAAGCTACGGATCGCCGCCAAGGCGCTCGATAACCATGCAGCCCGATGAGCGAGACTGCCGACTCGCCATCTCGTTCATCCTGGCAGGCGCAACCAGCAATCGATATCATCGGGATTCTTCCCCGCGGAATCCTAACTATGCGATACGCCACCATGCGATGTCACCAGCTCTCAGAGCATATCGAAGTCCTGCAAATGGATGAAGTCGAGTTGCCTGCGCCGAGTGATGACGAAATCCAGATTGAAGTCAAAGCTTGCGCGGCAAACTTCCCAGATATCCTTATGATTCAAGGCGGCTACCAATTCAAGCCAGAGTTACCCTTCGCACCCGGCGGCGAATTTTCGGGGATCGTGGCTCAAGTGGGATCGAAGGTCACAGGGTTTAACCCCGGGGATCGAGTCGTTGTGGGTAGTCGAGTCGGCGGCTTCGCCGAACGGATTAATGTGGCGGCGGAGATGGTCCGACCCATTCCGCCCAATGTCAGCTTCGCCAAAGCTGCCGGCTATGCGACGGCCTACCTTACCGCCTATGTGGCGCTGGAAGTTCGAGGCCGGCTCAAAGCTGGCGAGACACTGCTCGTGCATGGTGCCGCTGGCGGTGTCGGCATGGCTGCGGTGGACTTGGGCATACACATGGGTGCAAAAGTCATCGCCACCGCTGGGAGTGACGCAAAACTCGAAGTGCTCAGAGGACGGGGCGCCGATCATTGCATTAATTACACCTGCCCAGATGGTAGTCTCGGCGGGTTCCGCGAAACCGTGAAGGCGCTCACAGCAGGCGAAGGCGCGGACGTCATTTTTGACCCCGTCGGCGGCAGTGTGTTCGATGAATCCATGCGCTGCATTAATTGGGGTGGTCGAATCCTGACCATCGGCTTCACCAGTGGCGTTTGGCCCAAGGCGGCTGTGAATCACATTCTGATTAAGCAAATCAGCGTCATTGGAGTACGTGCTGGCGAGATTGGCCGGCGGGATGCTGCCCTCGGTATTCAATGTCGCGATGCGGTATACGAACTGCTGGCCTCAGGCCACATCGATCCCTATGTCTGCGAGCATTTTCCTCTGGACAAAGCGATTGACGCACTCGCGATGTTAAGGGACCGGCAAGTCATTGGAAAAGTGGTGGTGACGATGAATGGCTACGATCCGAATCTGGATTAGGCACGATCGCCAATCACACCTTGCGCCAACCATTGATGGATTTTCTCGTCAGTGTGGCCAAATTCTTTCAAGATCGCGATCGTATGCTCGCCGAGCTTAGGTGGATCCGCAATCGGTCGTTTGGTCTGGCGATCTAGTTTGAAGGGACTCGCAACGGTCCATTGAAAGTCTGGATCTTCTGATGTCGTCTCGACAATGACCTCATTTTCGATCAATTGGGCGTCGCGGACCACATCGCGAATTCTCTCGACCAACGCAAAGCTTAACGCCTCGGCTTCAAAAGCCAGTTCTAATTCCACGCTGGTCCGACGAGCGAAGGCTTCAGTAAATGCATCCCTCAATTCAGCCCGAGCAGACATCAAGCCTTTCATCGTCTCGAATCTCGTGTCTAGGAGCCACTCTTCGCATCCTAGGGCCCGGGCTATTTTGGGGAATTCTTTCAGAGGCGTTGTTGAGACCAAAACCACCAATCGATCGTCCCGTGTTCGATACACTGAGGAAAAGGGCGATTGATACCCCTTTTCATCCAATATTTGACCAAGATCAAACCCAGCAATTGCGCCTTGAAGATGCATGCCATTGGCAAAAGCGCCATTGGCGATCAATGAGGTCTCCACTCGATCACCCAAACCGGTTTTTTCTCTCTGATACAGTGCCGTCACGATGGCACCGAACAACGCCATCGCCGATGCGTGATCGCCGACACCGCCTACCGGGAAGACCGGTAGCCCTTCTCTCGGTTTCATGAGATCTAAAATGCCAGAGGATGCCCACCAGGCTGTGGTGTCATACCCTCGTTTTTCTCGATCAGGTCCAACGCTGCCAAACCCCGTGAATTGCGCGTAGATCAACCTGGGATTCAGCGCTCGCAGGGTCGCTGCATCGGCAGCGTAGCGCTGACTCTGGTCCTCCCGAAAGTTGCTAACGAAAACATCAGCTTTTGCCACCAACTCATGGAGCAGTGCCTGGCCTTCGGTCTGATTCAGGTCAATCACCATGCCTTCTTTGTGTCTCGATGTGAGCGACCAATTGAAATCATGTCGATGGCGACCATGCAGCAGTCGATAACCATCGCCTTGGGGTGGCTC
>CAYZUV010000199.1:0-4311 GCA_964481245.1 uncultured Pseudomonadales bacterium | reverse complement strand
TTCGCAGCGCCGCCTTTATCGCCCGAGCGAGTGCCAAAGAGGCGTCCAAACGGAATGCTAACCTTAGGGCCCTCCGGAATGGGTGCGAGGGTCTGAGGAACGGTTTGATAATGAATCTCGGGTAATCCCAATCGTTGTGTTGGCAAGACTTCAATCGAAGTGCCATCGATGTGCAAAGTCTCCGTTACCTTTTGGCTATCGATCAATGTAGGCCAGTAGACGATGCTTGGGCTGCCGCCACCGATGGTGTTGCCTCGACCCGTATTGCCGGGAATTGTAGCCAGTGATAGCTCTGTTATTTTTGCGTGGAAAAGACGACCTACCTTTTTAGGGTCCTTTGAGGTGCATACGACCCGTAGCGCTGCATGCGCTTCCTCGTTGGATTGGCCATCAGCTTTGTCACTGCGTATGAGTTGGACGTCGACACTGTCGAATTGCGCTCGCCCGCCCAGGTTATGAAAGATTTGCTCAAGATAGAGTTCGGCCTTCTTTTCAATGTCGAGTCCCGTCAGCAAGATCTCAACACCGTTGCGGTAGAGACCCTTGGTATTGATGCAAACCTTGTGGGTTGGTGGAGGAGAGCTGCCACGGCAGCCCGTGACCCGCACGCGATCGGCATCTTCCTGGGTCAGCTTCAAGGTATCGAAATGCGCAATGACGTCGGGATTGAGATAAGCCGGACTACCGATCTCGTAAAGTAACTGGGCGGTTATGGTACCCACTGAGATGAGTCCACCCGTCCCTGGATGTTTGGTCACTGTAAAGCTGCCATCTGCCTCGATTTCGGCGATGGGATAGCCGACGTTGATGTAACTGGGGACTTCCTCAATAAAACTGTAGTTGCCGCCACAACATTGGGCGCCACATTCGATGATGTGACCTGCGGTCAGCGCGCCGGCGAGCGCATCATATTGGTCGCGTTGCCAATTGAATTTCCAAGCAGCCGGGCCGATCACCACTGCCGCATCAGTCACCCGAGGGCAGATGACGATGTCAGCGCCTCGATCGAGGGCCTCTTTTATCGCCCAGGCCCCGAAATACGTGTTTGCGGTGACCACTTCATTTTCAGAGTCTGCGAGTCGCGTGCCTTTATCCAAATTGACGAAGGCTTCACCTTCGGCTTGAAGTGATTCGAGGTTGGCCGTCAGATCATCACCATCAATGTAGGCGACTTTGGCCCGCAGACCTTGTGCTTCGAGTATTTTCTCTACCTCTTCGGCCATTCCCTTGGGATTAAGGCCGCCCGCATTGGAGACGATTTTGATGTTTCGCTCGAGGCAAAGGCCGACCACGTCTTCCACCTGCTTCAGAAAGGTCCCCACATAGCCCAGATGCGCCCCGCGGCTTTCTCGTTGATCGTAGAGGATTTTCATGGTGAGTTCGGCAAGATAATCCCCGGTTAACACGTCGATTGGTCCGCCCAGCACCATTTCCTTGGCCGCGTCTAATCGGTCACCGTAATAGCCACTGCAGTTGGCGATTCGAATCGTTTCTCCCATGGTCAATCTCTCCGATTGTGTGTCGATTGTTAAAAAGGGCCGCTAACATCAGGGGCTGCGCTTGCGCATGAAACAACCGCTGGGTGACTGCACTGGCTGCGGGGAGCGGTCACTGGCTATTCTCAGCGACCCAACTGGGTGACCGCTTTTCCCTGAAGGCCGCCATCCCTTCTGCTGCTTCCTCTGATTGAAATGTTGCGACACTCCACTCAGATGCGGCATCAAAGGCTTCGTCTGGTGACCAATCTGGGACTCGATTCACCAAGGCTTTACAAGTCTGAACGGCAATGGGTCCTCCGAGATTGATCATGCTGATTTCTTCCTCGACGGCTTGGGTTAGAGCGTCCAAGGACACGGCTCGATGCGCAAAACCCATCGCCACTGCTCGCGTGCCAGAAAATCGTTCGCCCGTGATAAACAGTTTCATTGCATGATGCCGGCCCAATTTCGGAAGGCAAACCACGCTAATGACCGCAGGGATGACCCCAATTCGAACCTCAGAGAAACTAAATTGCGCATCTTCATCGGTAATCACGATATCTGCAGCGCCAACCAGGCCCAGGCCACCGGCGAAGGCGGCGCCATTTACCGCAGCAATGACGGGCTTGGGGCTCGCAAGGATGGCTTTCAATACCTCGGCGTAGGGCACGCTTTCAACGCCTGCGATCGCAGAACCCGGTGGGCTTTTCAAGTCGGCACCTGCGCAGAAAGCCGGGCCCGACCCAGTGATAACAATAGAGCGCACGGCGGGGTCATCATTGGCGGCCTGCAAGTGAGCATAGAGCTCGTTGACCAATTGGGCTGATAGCGCGTTGCGATTTTCCGGCCTGTTGAGCGTGATCCAAGCGGCACCGCTTTTGAGCTCGTAAAGAGTTGCAGTCATGAGAGGCTCCTTTTGCATTAATGATTGTTGTCCAAGGGGCGCGCTCGGGCAAGTCGTGGGTTTTGCGTGGTGGTGAGAATCTTCTGGCTGGGCGCTTGAGTCTTCGCGACCTGGCGCAAGGTTACGCACTGTCCAGATGCCCGCCGACAGCCAAGTGACTCAGACGCCAATCGATTGGGCGCTGGCTTGGTCGTTTGCCCGCAAGCTTAAAAGTTCATCGTCGATCCAAGTTCGGTCCGATAGCTTGATTGGAGGCGCGTCTGAAAGTGATAGCCAAAGCGCCATAAGATCCACCGCAATGCGATTGGCCCGCTGCGGTTACAATGAGGCAATCATGCACTCGCGTTAAGTCTCAGGAGACATTGAAATGCCGCTTTGGAATAACTGGTCAGGACGACTCGAGCATCATCCGGGGGCGTTGCGATTTGTAAGGACAGAGGAGGATGCAGCGGCCTTGGTGGCAGGCGCGAGGGCCAGAGGTGATTCCTTGCGCGTGGTGGGATCAGGTCATAGTCACGCGCCGCTGGTAATCGGCGCCAACGAGATTATCGATATCGGCGCTATGGCAGGGGTGATCAGTGTCGATGTGCCGTCCAAAACGGCTTGGGTTGGGGCTGGCACGCCGATTTATATGTTGGGTCCGTTGCTTCATCGAGAGGGTCTTGCGCTCCACAATCAAGGCGATATCGATCGTCAAACCATTGCCGGCGCCACCGCAACAGGAACCCATGGGACGGGTCGCACCATCGCCAACCTCTCAAATGCTGTGAAAGGGATCAGACTAATCGATGGGTATGGCGAGGTGCGAGAGCTTCGCCAAAGTGATGCGGTGGAGAACTTTCACGCTTACCCTGTGCATCTGGGCGCAATGGGGTTGGTGACCGCAATCGAGTTGCAGTTAAGAGACGCTTTCGTGTTGGAAGAACAGTCCTGGACGGTACCAGGAGACGCGCTGGTTGATGCAATTCACGAAATGACTGAAAACCGCGATCGTTTCGAATTTTTTTGGTACCCGAAAGCCGATGAGGCTCAGATCAAAACCATGCATGAGGTAACCGAGCGACCGATCTATCCGGTGAGTGAGGAAGGCACCCGGCGTGCCTACAGCTTTGAGGTGTTGCCCAATCATCGACCGCATAAGCACACCGAGATGGAGTTTTCCGTGCCGATGAGCGAGGGGCCGACCTGTTTTATGGAGATTCGAGACCTGTTGCAGAGCAAATTTCAAGACGTTGCTTGGCCCGTAGAGTACCGCTTGCTTGCGCAGGACAATGCCTGGCTTTCGAATGCTTATCAGCGAGACACCGTAACGATCTCAGTCCACCAAGATGTTCGCTTGGACGAGCGAGAATACTACAGGGCATGCGAGGCAATTTTTAGATCGTATGGCGGTCGGCCGCACTGGGGCAAAGTTAATAACCTGACGGGACAGGACTTTGAAGCGGCCTATCCGCGGTGGCGGGACTGGTGGGCGGCGCGTGATGCACTGGATCCGAATGGCGTCTTTTTGAATGAATATTTGCGACGAGTCCGCGCGAAAGTTTGATCCCTGAACGAGCGCCGGCGTGCGCCTCACACTTTGGCTCAGCGTTTCCCAAGCATTTCATGAGCATGCCTCATACAATACGGGGGCTTACCCTCACAATTGTGCGCGGATCTTGCGCCATTCGTCGAGGACGTGACTTGCATCAGGTCCTGGTGAATCGCTGGCCACGTCAGCGGCCAATTCGATGACATAACCATTGGGATCCCGAAAATAGACTGAGTGAATGAAACCGTGATCGCTCACGCCGCGATGCTCGATGCCTGCTTTCTCGGCGCGATCGAGCATGTCGGTGAGGGCGGAGTGAGGCACTTTGAGTGCGAGATGCAAATCGAAGTCGTGTTGAGGTTTGAAGTCGAAGGGTTCGTCCGGCGCTTCAAAAAAGG
>CAYZUV010000198.1:0-4439 GCA_964481245.1 uncultured Pseudomonadales bacterium | reverse complement strand
CAGCTGAAGGCTCTTCCCATGAGCCGACTTCATGGCACACTAAGCGAGATGGACAATGAGAAACTCGCCATGCGCACTGATTCAGATCAAATCGACTCAACGCCTTCAAATGAAGCACCCATCGCAACCGAAGTCGTTTTCGAAGACGAACGCGTCAGAGTCTGGCGACAATTCGTTCCGGCTGGGAGCAAAATCGAAAGACACCACCATCAGTTCGATTATTGTCTCGTCAATATCGAGGGCGAAGGTCCCCTAGCCGTCCGATTTCACGAGGGTTCCGGAAGATCGCTCGGAGAGCACATCACATTTTCACCCAAACCTGGAACCGCAGATTTTGTCGCTAAGGGGCACATCGAAACCGCGGAGAACCAGGGTGAGGACTATCACGCGATACTCATCGAATTTAAGAAAGGTAGGACCATCTCATGAAACTGTATTACACACCGGGTGCATGCTCACTTGCCTCGCACATCGCGCTCGAAGAGTCGGGGATCGAATTTGACGCCGAACGAGTCGATCTTTTTGCAGGCGAGCAGCGAACCAGCGAATTCCTCAGACTGAACCCAAAAGGCAGAATACCTGTCTTAGTCACACCACAAGGCGTGATTACAGAAAACATCGCCATCTTGATGTTTGCAGCAATGGCCAATCCACGGTCACACCTCGCGCCACTCGACAACCCTTTCGCACTGGCCAGGATGCAATCCTTCAACGCCTATCTGGCAACCACGGTTCATGTTGCCCATGCGCACGGACCAAGGGGTTCTCGTTGGGCGGACCGACCAGAATCGTTGCAGGACATGAAATCCAAAGTACCTGCCAATATGGCTGCTGCGTTCCGGCTCATCGAAGATGAATATTTTGTGGGTCCTTGGGTCCTGGGCGATCAATATTCTATTGCCGATGCTTATCTATTTACGTTTACTTCTTGGCTCGAAATCGACGGGGTCAACCCGACGCAATTTGAGCGAGTCTGGAAACACCATCAATCCATGCTCGAGCGACCCGCCGTCCAGGCCGTACTTGACCGTGAACGAGCCGCGAGAAGTTAGAGTGTATTGCAGGGCGACCAGGGCTTTGGCGAAGCGGGTCTCCATTTGAACCCACGATCCAGGTATGCCTGAGACTGACGTCGTCGGTAGCCAATGCTGAGCAGTGCGCCCATTTGCTCGGGACATCATGTAACTAAGGAAGCCATCGTCACTCTTCAACACGGCTGAGCGAGCCCACGGTTTACCCATTCGAATGAGTCATCGATAAACTGGCCTAGCCTCAGGTGAATTTCAGGCAGCTGACCACATTGGTCACTTGCCCCTCTCGCATCGCCCACTTAGGATGACCAAGTCGGAATCGGAGATGAACCACATCATGAATTTATTTGAAACCGAATCGCTACGCTGGAAACGTTTTACAGGATCCGACCGCTTCAATTATCCGATCGACTTTGAGTCGGCTCTTTTAGGCGCTCGGGATGACGGTCATGTTGACCTTCTGTACCGATGGGCACCCAATGCTTATTGCCACTTTCATCGGCACACAGCCATCACCACCTCCGTCGTTTTAGAGGGCGAGTTGCACGTCATGGATATTGATCCTGAAACGGGTGAGGAAAAAGCGCATAGAGTAAGACAAGCTGGCGACTACGCCTGCAAATTACCGGGCGATGTACACATGGAAAAAGGTGGGCCAGAGGGCGCGCTCGTTTTATTCAGTCTGTTCACTCAAGACGGATCCCTAGCCGAAACCTTGAGTGAAGAAGGTCATGTTCTTTCGGAATCAACGCTGGAGCAAATCCTTCGAGGCAAAAGCGCTAGATAAATTTTAAGCACCCAACGCCGATCAATGGCGACGCCCAATACACGACCCAGCGGAAAGGATTAAGCGGCATGTCAGACGCATTCGGTGGCACGATCAAAAGAGAGGTCAAAGACTCCACCCCATGGTGGCCAAAGCCGAATCTGCCGGCACCGGAACTACCCAACATTGTCACCATCTTGCTCGACGACACGGGCTTTGCGCATTTAGGTTGTTTTGGTTCTCCAATCGAAACGCCCCACTTTGACTCGCTTGCTGAACGGGGGCTGAGATATAACAATTTTCATACCACCGCCCTCTGTTCTCCCTCCCGAGCTTGCTTGCTCACGGGTCGCAATCATCACTCGGTTGGCATGCGGGCAGTCTCAAATTTCGATACTGGCTTCCCGAATATGCGCGGGCGGATCAGCGCGTCTGCGGCCACCACAGCAGAGCTTTTGCAGCAAAAAGGTTGGGCAACGTTCTGCGTCGGCAAATGGCATCTGGCACCGATGCGAGAGGCCTCGGCGGCCGGCCCCTTCACGGACTGGCCACTACAAAGAGGTTTCGATCGTTTCTACGGTTTTATGCAAGGCGAGACGGACCAATTTCATCCAGAGCTTTACGCAGATAATCACATGATCGAACCGCCCTCACGGCCTGAGGATGGTTATCACCTATCCGAAGATTTAGTCGATCAAGCCATCAAAATGATTAGGAACCAAGTCTCTCTAGTTCCCGAACGTCCCTTCTACCTTTACCTCCCGTTCGGCGCGACTCATGCACCGCATCAAGCGCCCGATGCTTATCTTGACAAGTACAAGGGCCGATTCGATGAAGGATGGGACATCTGGCGATCGCGTATTCATCAACGTCAACTCGAGTTGGGCATCATTCCCGAGGGGACAAAGCTGGCACCCCGAAATCCAGGCGTCAAACCTTGGGCCGATCTCGATTCTACGGAGCAAGCATTCGCCCTCAAACTTCAAGAGGCCTTCGCAGCCTTTCTCGATCATACCGATGCCCAGGTTGGACGACTGCTCGAGGCACTCAAGGCGCTTTCACTGACCGATAACACGCTAATTTTCGCGACCAGTGATAACGGAGCCTCTCAAGAAGGTAATGAAACGGGGGTGCTGGACGAGTTCCGCCACTTCAACGGCTTACCAGAGGATATGGGTTCAGTGCCCAATCGACTCAACGACATCGGAACAAGACGGAGTTTTACCAACTACCCGTGGGGCTGGGCACAGGTGGGCAACACACCCGCAAAGCGATACAAGCAAAATACCCATGGTGGCGGTGTACGAGATCCACTGATTATCTCCTGGCCGCGAGGTACTGATCCCAGCACCCATGGTGAGGTGAGGCAACAGTTTCACCATATCACCGATATCATGCCCACTATCATGGACATTTGCGGCTACGATCTGCCCGCAGAGATGAAAGGCGTTGTTCAGCAGCCCATTGAGGGCCTGTCAATGCGTTACACGCTGGCGCCTGAAGCGGTCGACGCTCAAGCTGTTCCAACTCAGAAGCCCGCTCAATACTTTGAGATGTTTGGGCATCGAGGCATTTGGGCGAATGGCTGGAAGGCTGTGACTTACCACCGTGCCAACCGAAGTCTTGATGAAGACCAGTGGGAGCTTTACCACCTGGACGAAGACTTCTCCGAATGCCACAACCTTGCCGAATCGCGCCCCGAAAAACTTGGCCAAATGATTGAATTGTTTTGGAGGGAAGCAGAACGCTATGGCGTATTGCCGATCGAGACCAACCAAAACACTGGATTGTTCGCCGGTCGACCCCAGCCGGGAACCCCTCGCGCCAGAGACCACTTCACGTACTTCCCTCCCCTTTCAAGGGTGCCTACTGACAGCACGCCACCTTTTGGCGCACGATCCTGGCGACTCGAGGCACGCCTTCGATGCAAGACCCCACCCGAGGGTGTGCTGATCGCTGTGGGCACTGTGAATAATGGCCTGTGCATCTATTTCGAAAACGGCACATTAGTCTATGATCACAACGCCTTTACGTCCCATACGGTGATTCGCGCAACCATGCCCGTGCCCTTGGGCGATGTTTCAGTCACAGTCGAGCAGGTGCGCGTTTCGAAAGGCCCAGCGAGGGTTAGATTGATGATGGGTGATAACCTGCTCGGGGAAGGAATGATTCCCGATGTGCCCGTAATGATTAGCTCCATAGGCATGGACGTGGGCAGCAATCCGACCGGTGTTTCAGAGGCATTTGAGGCACCATTTCCCTTCAACGGTGTCATTCAACGAATTGATGTCACAACAGAGCGTGCCATGCGTCCCGACGCCGAACTTGCCATAGAACTCGAGCAAGCACTCCGAACCCAATAGCAGCGGCGCCAGGACAAAGCACCAACATAGGACGCCTCGACAAGCCGCACCGTTGAGGCTCGTCCGAATTTGCCGGCCAATCGCTTAGGACGATAGACTTTCAAGACTCTTAGCTTCAATCTACGTCGCCGAGTGTTAGAGAAGTCAATGACGAGCGTGCACCGCTCGAATCCATGACCATCCATCACTCGCACATAACCCAACGCTGGTGGATGACTCATGAACCAACGACAAGATCCTATCGACTATATTGAACGCACCCGAAGTCAATATGATGCA
>CAYZUV010000197.1:829-4439 GCA_964481245.1 uncultured Pseudomonadales bacterium | reverse complement strand
CTCACGATGAGTTCACGGCTTACAACAAGCTGTCAGAAACCGATGGCAGTACGCAGTCTGTTTATGGGGAAGTAGTCTGGGATATCGATGACCAATGGCAATTAACTGCTGGCTTGCGTTATCACCATGAAACCAAGGATTCGTACTTCATTCAGCCGTATGTGAATCCTTTGTTCCAAGGCTTGTTCACTCAGTATGACCCATCGAATCCTGCGACTCGCCCGTTATTCGACCAAACCTTTAAGGATTGGATTCCTGAAGTGACTCTTCGATGGGAGCCAACGGATAACGTGACCTACTACGCGGCTTACAAAGAAGGGTTTAAGTCGGGTGGTTTCTCAAACAGTGCGATCTTGAGTAATTTGTCACCGCCTGGATGGTTCGACTTCGTGTTTGAACCAGAACACAACCGAGGCGGCGAACTGGGTGTGAAAGCATCACTCTTTGACAACTCGATGCTCGCGACGTTCGAACTCTTTCACTACACGTTTGAAGACTTACAGGTGGATTTCTTCAACTCAGCCCAGTTTGCTTATGTGACTGAAAATGCGGGTGGCTCGAAAACATACGGCGGCGAATTTCAAATGGAATGGGCAACGCCTGTAGACGGGTTAACGCTGTCGGGATCACTGGGCTATCTGTCATCGAAATTCACGGATTTCGATAATTTTTGCTTTACCGGGCAAACACCTTCCCAGGGCTGTGAGGAGCTCACGGCAGGTAAAGTCGAAACGCAGCTCAGACAAAACTTGAATGGTAATACGCGCCCTGGCGCGCCCAAGTGGAGTGGCTTCGTCGCAGCCAATTATGAGCGAGAAATTGGCTCTGGTTTGCTCTTCGGTTTGACGGCGAATCTGCAGTACAAGGGCGAGACGGGTTTGAGTGCTTCTGACCCGTTTGCGACTTATCCGTCGTACACGATGTTTGATGCCAACGTCCGAATTTTCGATGCAGATGACACTTGGCAGGTTGCCTTGATTGGTAAGAACCTCAATGACGAATTAGCGATTGTTACGTCGGGGAACGTACCAGGTACTGGCGCGAACACGGGTACGGCGTTTGGTTTCCGCTCGGATCAGCGCGGTAGCGCGGTCCGTGGTCGACAGGTCGAGTTAGAGTTCATGTATCGATTCTAACCCTCGAACTTGAAGGAATGAGAAGCCCGGTCGCCTAAAGCCACCGGGCTTTTTTTTGCCCTAAAGAATCTCAGCTCTCAAGGCGAGGCGTGGACGCCCCACCGAGGGCAGGCTAATCTCATTCATTGCGTTAAGCGGTCTATCACGCGAGGCGAATGAAAGCGCTGACCGGATGCGATGGAATCATCGAACGGTGGCGTGAGCCGCGTGTTGTACGCAACCATAAAATCCTGAGTGAGAGGACCCGTCAGTTCCTAGACTCACTCACTAACCGAAAGACCCGTGGACTCGGGAGAGAGATGTTATGAAACCACTTGAAGGCGTTACCGTACTAGAATTTTCAACCATGATCACCGCATCCTTTGCGGCCATGATGATGGCCGAGCAAGGTGCTCGGGTGATTAAAGTGGAGCCGCTCAATGTGGGTGATCCGATGCGATATATCGGCGCCAACAAAGGTGGGATTTCATCACTCTTTGCCAATTGCAATCGAGGCAAACGTGCTATCCGTGTGGATCTCAAAGACGAAGCCGGTCAGAGTGTGATTCGCGACATGATTAAAGAGGTTGACGTCTTCATCCACAATTTCCGCCCTGGCGTCATGGATAAATTGAATCTGGGTAGTGATGCTTTACGCGCAATCAATCCCAATCTCATTTACACCGCCATTTCTGGTTTTGGTAAGGAAGGTCCGCTCGGTCGGGCGCCCGCTTATGATCCAATTATTCAGGCGCATGCGGGTCTTGCCGCAACGCAGGGTCGAGAGGGCGAGCCTGCCTTCTTTAGAACGCTGATTTGCGACAAGATCACGGCGTACACCGCATGTCAGGCGGTGACGGCTGCACTGTATGCACGCGAGAAGACAGGACAAGGGCAACACATTGATCTCTCTATGTTGGATGCTGGGCTGTTCTTTATTTTTCCTGATGGCTTTCAGAACCACACCTTGCTGGATGATGATCATGAGCGCGGGCCCTTGCTGATTGATCTTCTCTATGAACTCACGTTGACGAAGGATGGAGCAGTGACGATTTCAGCGGGCACTCAGGAGATGCAGATGCGGTCTCTGATTGCCGTCGGTATGGAGCACCTCCTCGCGGATGAGCGCTTCAACTCGTTTGAGAAAATGGTGGCTAATTTGGCTGAGTTTAAGGACCTGGTAGCCGAGGCCTACTTGGAATACACCACAGATGAAGTGATTGAGAAGTTGAAAGTCGCGGACGTGCCTTGTGCGCGTTGTCTGAGTAAAGAGGAGGTTTTGTCGCAGCCTCAGATCGAAGCAAATGACACGGTGGAGGTTATGGATCATCCGATCATGGGCAAGATGCGGATTGTGAAGTTACCCGCTCGGTTTGAGGGCGAGCGATTGGCGCCCGCGAGACCGAGCCCTGATCACGGAGAGCACACCGAAGAAGTGCTTGTAGAATTCGGCATTGACTCTGAAAGACTGAGCGGCCTCATCCATGAGGGCGTCATCAGCTAGGGTTGCTAGCGGATCGCTCAAGGCGTGAGCCTCCGAGACCGTCGATGGGGCGATCAAAGCTCGCTTGGGTCGTAGAGCTTCGACGAGGCCTTCATGGCGCGCGATTGCATGCGAAGCGATGCCACGTGAACCCCTTGTTCATTGTAGGCATGCTGGTCGTACCACACGAATTCGGTTTTCGGACTTTGACCAACACACACCACCTCGCATTGAATGCGATAAGGCTGATTCATTAAGAACGGCCCGTTAACGTGCACGATCTCCATGGCGCTGAAGAGTCCGGTGGATTCCTCAACGAGCGGTCCAAGACCGCGCATCGCTGACCCCCAAAGGTACTCGACCAAGGTGCAGGGCGCGCCGACGGGCGCACCCCAAGGGGAGGCTTCGCGGTACCAGGGCAGTGGATCACTGATCAGGGATTGATCAAACCTCGAGAACTGCTTGCTCGGATCCGCCACGACCTCGTAATCCCCAAGAGACATCCCGGGTTCAACTCGCCTTAAAATCCGAAGTTCCGATGGCGAGCAGGGACGATAATCTAGGCTTCTAACTGCAGATTGACTGGGGTCCCCCAGGCCAGCGGTCCCCTCGCAGACGAGAAGCCCATCGGCGCGTTCCATCCAGACCCGTGTCGCTTTTTCAGGTGCCGTAGGCGTTTCTGCGAACACCTGGACTTGCTCTCGGTCGATGGTGGCGTTGCGAAAGATGAGTGAGAGATAACCGTGTTCGAACCAGTCTTTGCCGAAGAGGTCAATTAGGACGGGTGGAAACTGATTCATGTGGACATCACCTGCCACAGTGCCGCCGCGGAATCCGAGCTCAGCTGCGGTGGCGTCATCGTGAATACTGCCAGCGCCGTCATTCGCGGACCAGTTTCTTGCTGCCCACAGGGGGCCTTGTTTGATGTCTCTCGAAGTCATGACGATGTTCCCTTAGTCCCTTAGTCCCTTAGTCCCTTAGTCCCTTAGTCCCTTAGTCCCTTAGTCCCTTA
>CAYZUV010000197.1:0-729 GCA_964481245.1 uncultured Pseudomonadales bacterium | reverse complement strand
GTCTCTCTATCTATAAGCTTTAGCTTACGTATCCGTTTGCGGTTTGAAGTGCCCTATCGGTTTGATTCCGTAGCGCCTGTGTATTGGATCGCGTCGACGCGGCACGCGAGTTCAAGCTGAGCGATCAATCGGGCAAGCCCAAAACACGTTTCGCGATGATGTTCAGCTGAATTTCGTTAGATCCCCCGGCGATAGAGATCGATTTAGCCTCGTAATTCAATCGATTCATTTTCAGTTCTTCATCACTGAATCCCTCGCCTTGCCAGCCCAGCGCTTGTGAACCTCTCAGCGTCTGCTGCATTTCGAGCTGTGACTTGACGAGTTCTGCCTCCACGTATTTGAAAATCGACGTCGCGGCACCAGGGACTTCGTGTTGGCGTTCCGCCAGTGCTCGCTTCTGCGTGATCAGAAACGATCGTCGCAGCATGTCGATCTCGCTGATTCGGCCGCGAATCGCCGCGCGCTCACTCACGTTCTCTGACAGGTAGTGGTCTATGAGTGTGCCCCAGTCAGAATCTGGTTTGATCCTTTCTAGAGGGCCCGCAGTATCTGCATTAGCGAGCATTGAAAGACCCGAGCGTTCGTGCTGAAGCAGTCTTTTAGCCACCGTCCAGCCTTGGTTCTCTCGGTGCACCAGATCATCCTTGGGCACCTGCACGTTGTCGAAGAAGGTCTGGCAAAAAGGAGAATCGCCGTTAATTAATTGAATCGGCTTCACCGTGACGCCAG
>CAYZUV010000196.1:0-4453 GCA_964481245.1 uncultured Pseudomonadales bacterium | reverse complement strand
GAGAGCAACCTGACGAAACGGTTTGCTGGCCACTCCAAGGCTCAGGTGAAATCGATATCTTTGAGCACCACTATGCTGGCGGAGCCGGCCACTACGCCATGCGAAACATAGAAAGCAAAGGCTACTGTGATGGCGGCGACTGGCAGGCGAAGATGGGCGTTGCCAGCACCAACTTCGATGCCTTTCACGAGTACTCAGTCGAATGGTCAGAAGATGGCCAAGATTTGATTTTTAGACTTGATGGCGAAACGGTTTATGTTGGCCGAGGCGGAGGCGCCAAAATAACGGAGCCGATGTTCGCCATTCTCAATTTCGCCAAAATCGCCAAGGGCCCGATGACGCAACCCCGATGGGAAATGGAGGTCGATTGGGTTAAGCACGAATCGAGAATGGGCCGTTAGCCCCGACCACACGTCTGGTCTGAGTCAATCGGGAAGTCCAAGCACACGTTTGGCAATGATGTTGCACTGCACCTCATTGGTGCCGCCGTAAATCGTCACCGCACGGCTCGATAGCCAGGATCGGGTCGCGCCGATCTCATCCTCAGAAAAGCTGACGCCCTCCCAACCGGCACCTTGCGTGCCCATCAGTCTTGAGGTCAAATCCTGCCGATCCTGGGCCAGCGAAGACCCATAGAGTTTGAAGATCGACGTCGCCGCACCCGGGGCGGTGCCACTTGAAGCTTCTGCCCCTGCCCGCCGCTGCGTCGCACTAAACGCGGCGCTTCGCATTTTCCAGCGGATGACCTCATCGCGTAATCCAGGATTCGCAATCTTGCCGTTTTTTTCGCCAACATACTGTCGACCCACATCCGCCACATCCAAGTCGATGGTGACGCCCACAGGGCCGGAGCGACCAATGGAGGGGCCAAGCCCGCCTTGGCCAGAACGTTCATGCTGCAAAAGACGTTTCCCTACGGTCCAGCCATCATTCAACTGCCCCACCAAATCTCGTTTCTCCGCAATCGCGTTGTCTAAGAAGGTTTCGCAAAAATGAGAGCCACCCGAAATGAGTTGAATTGGTTTCACCGTGACACCTTCCTGGTCCATCGGCACTAACAAGAAACTGATGCCCTGGTGCTTAGGCGCGTCATTATCGGTACGAACCAGACAAAACATCCAATCGGCGAATTGCGCGCCAGATGTCCAGATCTTCTGTCCATTGATAATGAAGTGATCCCCTTCTTCGACGGCTTGGGTTCGTAGCCCCGCCAAATCTGAGCCCGCACCTGGTTCGCTGTAACCCTGGCACCAATTGGCCTTTCCCTGGGCAATCGTTGTGAGGTGACGCACTTTTTGATCCTCAGTCCCGTACTCGAGCAATGTTGGACCTAGCATGCGTGTACCCATATTTCGAAGCGGGGGCCTCGCATCCAGCGCAGCCATTTCTTCATACAGCACCTTGGTCTCCTCAAGTGAGAGACCCGCGCCACCATAAGCTTTTGGCCACATCGGGACGGTCCAGCCCTTTTCAGCCATGACCTCGAGCCAGGCATCTAGATCTCGATCGTAGGTTTTCTTTGTCGTGCCCAAGTGCACATCGCCCTCACCCCGAGCGCCTGCCGGGCAATGATCAGTCAGCCAACCCCTCACCTCAGCCCTAAATTCGTGTAATTCACTCATACCCTTCGATACTCCAATCTTCCCTGTGCACCACGCGCTGCGTCTTTAACTAACCGAGTTTCACGCAAGATTCTGACCCAATGCCTTACCAACGTCCTGCGCGAAACCCACTACAACACGAGGCTGCCATCTAAATCCGCAAGGGCGATGCTCGCCCCTGCCCAAGACGCGCTGACTCATCTGAATCAACCGGAACTGGAATCTCGAGCGCTGTCAGCAGAGCGCTTCCCTCATGGCTCGCGCGAGGCCCTAGGGTTCATGCTCGCCTTTGGCCTGTTCTGCTCGATAGCGCGCGAGGTTGATCCCGCCATGCCCTGCTGACCATACCTTGGGCCGCCAAAATTTCCAATCGACACCTGTTTTGAGAGGGCGACGGCCCCGCATCAATAATCAGAATCGTCTTGAAAGCGCGACACGGACAGCGGACCGCACCTAGGGTGTCTCGGCTAGATTAATCGCCTTACGGACGAAAGCGGCGGCGCGCCCGCATGCATCATCACCACCGCATCATCAAAGCCTGCATCTCTAAAGGCCTCGAGCTTCTCTCGAAGCCCACCCAGATCGGTGTCTTTCGTAACTAAGATAGTGGACACGATCGCCCGACCGCCGCCTGCAGATCGATACGCCTTTAGAGCGTCTTCGCATTCGTCGACCGTACGGTGCATGCCTGATGCGATCCATCCATCAAATTCCGAGGCCGCGCGAGACACATGGCGCCCCCAAGTTCCCAAAAACAAGGGAGGTCCATGCAGCGCTCGTTGAGGTAGCGCGAGATGCCCCGCACTTGCTGTTCCATCCGTGAAGCATTGTCGAAGCTGCGCCAGTTTTTGATCAAAATCTCGAAATCGCTGACC
Source organism: uncultured Pseudomonadales bacterium (assembly GCA_964481245.1). Taxonomy (GTDB): domain Bacteria; phylum Pseudomonadota; class Gammaproteobacteria; order Pseudomonadales; family Azotimanducaceae; genus UBA9926. Next base: position 1,977 of record CAYZUV010000196.1, on the reverse strand, counting down.
AAAATCTGCCTCATGCACAAGGTAATCCCATTTCGTTGAACCCGCACCAACGCCCAATCGCACTCGGTCCCCCGCGATCTGCATGAGGGTTGCGACTTTCAATGCCACATCCGTCGGGTGATAAATCGGCAATTGCAGAATCGCCGTACCCAGCTCCACTCGAGAGGTCACCGCCGCGGCCGCAGCCAGCGCAACCAGGGGATCATGCATCATAAATCCGCGCCCCATGGCATGGGCTGTCCACACGGAATCAAAGCCTTCAGCTTCAATCGATTTGGCTTCATTCACGAGGTGATCCGGCTTCTCGCCCGCAGGCGTCAGCAAGGCACCGAGTCTCATGATGACCGCCTACGCAGGTGACCAGGCAATGGGGAACACTTCATCAAAATCCGCCAACGGCTGCCCATCGAGGGGGTGGTAATCGTAAAGCTGAATGGGATCTGGGATGGCCTGACTTCTACGGCGTAAATAGTGCACGTCGGGACCGATCCAGAGAGAGGCATGGGCCCGGCGAGGGTGGTCCAGCACCGCACCCCCTCGAGCCGAATGCAAAATATTGCCGTGAAAGAGCAGCACATCACCCGGCGCAAAATCCCAGCCTAAGATATCGAACGAGTCGCGACTGGACTCGATATCGGGCAGCTGGGGCAGCGCAGGATCCAAGAAAGAATCAAAATAAGTCCAAGACGCATGGGCTTCGCGACCTATCAAAATGTCACCGGCTGCATAAGCCGCTTCCAGCTCAGCCGCGCCTTCAGGATCGGTCTTGGGGTCCATGCCTACCGGCGGACGATACGTGATATTCCAACGATGCGACCCCCGCACCACTTCAATACTTGCGTCTCTGGGCACAGGGTCAACACACACCCAAGCCCTCACGACTTGGTCGCCCTCGATATTGTAGTAACTCGTGTCTTGGTGCCAAGCACTGGGATACATCTCGCCCGCGGGTTTATAGAACATTTGATCCATGTAAAACCGAACAGGATGCTCGAGGACTCGACCAACGATTTCAGATATGGGTGACGCCTTCATCACTTGGTCTAAATCTGCCGAATGCGAGGCAGGAAATTGATCTATCCTGAGCGGCATGCCGACTCCCGCCGACATCCCGTCGGGATGGTGCTGAATATATTCGATGCCCCGCTCCAGGAGATCGAGCCAATCTTTACTCAACGCATTTTTGATGAGCACCGCCCCGTCCCGATGAAAGGCCTCGATATCATCAGCGTTGATGTTGAGCGCGTTCGTACCCTTGAGCATCTCGTTGCCCCCCTGCACTTATTTGAGCATAGTAGTTCTTTCGACCACCAATGAGCAAAGTGAATCCAATGGCCTTCGAATTCATTCTATATGAGGTAGACAACGGGCGCGCCCGGATCACCCTCAACCGTCCTGAGAAACGAAATGCGCTCTCAATCGAGTTGGTTCAGGAGCTGCAGCAAGCACTTTGGGAGGCAGATGACGATAAATCGGTTCATTGCATCATCCTCAAGGGGAGCGGGAAATCATTTTGCGCAGGCTATGACCTTACCCCTACCCGGAGGCCTGCGGGTGATTTGATCGAGCGACGACGCGGACGCGGATTTGATGATGATGCCTGGAACATCGAGCGCTTCCAGCGCTGCTTGCGGACACTGACTGAGATACACAAACCCAGCATCGCCCAAATTCACGGGCATTGCTATGCAGGAGGCACTGACCTTGCGCTTTACTGCGACATGCTCATTTGCTCAGACGACGCACGATTTGGCTACAGCGCACTTCGCAATATGGGCGCAGCACCCAATCAAATGTGGCTCTACCACATTGGTCCTCAGTGGGCGAAACGACTCCTTTTGACCGGTGACACCATCAACGGCCAAGACGCCGCTCGATTGGGCCTGGTTTTGAAATCCGTTCCATCTGAACATCTTGAACAAGAGGTCGAGGGGCTCGCTGACCGGCTTTCCTGGATCGATTCCGATATGCTTTCCG